>JADHNX010000067.1 GCA_016779365.1 Planctomycetaceae bacterium | reverse complement strand
TGATCGGCTCGCAGACGCTGATCAACACGGGCATGACGGTCGGCCTGTTACCAATTACCGGCATGACTCTGCCGATGATGAGTTACGGCGGCTCCAGCCTGCTGGCGACGTGCCTGGCCCTGGGCCTGCTGGTCAACATCGAGCTGCGACCGACCTACGCGACCGGCTCCGAACCATTCCGCTTTGCCGAGTGAATCGGCATTCCTCGCTCTGCTGAGTTTTCGCCTCACATGGGTGGCTGGGGGCTCGCAAGCTCGAACACCAGCCACACGGTCGCTTCGCTGAGTGACCAACTCGCATCTGAATGCGTCTCTCACTCTTAGCGATCCTTGGCGTCTCCGCGTCTTTGCGTCAGACTCAAGCAAACATGATTCGGCAGCATGATCGAGGAACCAAACAATGAAACTCGGACTGATCAATTCTGCGTGGGCTCAGGCCGGTCGCGATACCGCCTGGGGAATTCAGAAGACGAAGGAAATCGGCTTCGACTCGATCGACATCTTCACCGACCCGCTCGACATCGACATCCGCGAACGGCGGCTGATCAAAGACGAGTGCGACCGGGTCGGGCTGCCGATCATGTCGATCTGTTGCGTCGCCGTCGGACTGATCGACTTCAACCCCAGCGTGCAGCGGTTCAGCATCGATCGAGTCAAGGCCTACCTGGACCTCGCGTACGAGTACCAGGCAAAGAACGTGCTGCTCGTTCTGGGAGAATATATCTGGGCGCAGGAAGTCATCCCGCCTGCCGAGCAATGGAAGACCGGCGTCGACAACTGCCGCTTGCTGGCCGAATACGCGGAGAGTCTGGGCGTTCAGATTGCCCTTGAACTGGAGCCGTTCCCGCTGTCGCTGCTCAACAACGTCGACAACATGGTTCGCTTCATCGACGACGTGAACCACCCGGCCCTGCAGGCCAACATCGACGTGTCGCATCTTCTATTGGCAGACGTCGAACCGGCTCAACTTCAGAAGCTGGCCGGCAAAGCCATCCACGTCCACATTTCGGACTGCGACGGCAAGGTCCACGGCGATCTTCCACCCGGTCGCGGAGTCGTCAACTTCCAGCCGTACCTCGACGAGATCCGCAAACTCAACATCGAAGGAGCGATCTCGATCGAACTGGAATACTCACCCGAGCCCGACAAGATCGAAGAGTGGGTCTCCGAAGCGTACTCGGCGACGGCTCAACTCCTTGCGGATTCCGGCCTGCGAGATTGATTGGTTTCGACCGTGCCGTAGCAAGCCGCCGGGATTGGCTCTTCAATAGAGCATCGCAAGCTGCTGCACGGCATTCGTCCGCACATCCGCTGTCCGTAATGCAGTGACGCAGGTTCGGCACCTTCTTCAGGACAAAATACGGTCTTCCGGCATTTTGTAGCTTTTGCTATGACTCGGCTTCAGGACCGGGGCACGGTGTGTTGGCTTGCCGGTTGAACAGGGGGAGTTCGTCTGAAGGATCGGGGGATCGATCAGGGCGAACAGGTTGTCGGGAAAGGATTCCCATGCAGAATTCCATTTGGAAGATCGTTTCGCTGGCCGGTGTCGTCGGTATTTGTTTTCTGATCGCTTTGATGGCTCAGAACGGGCTTCAGCAAGGCGGGCAGCAGGTCGCTGACTCAGAAGCTGCACCGCCGGATCCGTTTGTGGACCTCGGCGAACCAGCCTCGGGCGGCATCGAATGGCCGGCTCAAGGTTCCCAGGCTGAACCCGCGATCGCTCAAAGCGAACCACCCGTCAATAACGAGCCGGCTCTCGACCCGTTTGCTAACGAGTTTCCCGCTACATCGCTGACTCAGAACGAGCCTGCGGCCTTTCCTGAAGCGATGCCCGTCGAGGTTGAACGTCCGGCCTTCCCGGAAATTCCTGAGCTGGGCGAAACGAATCTCGCCTCGAACGATCCGTTTGCCGAAGCACCGCCGCAACCATTCGACCCCGTTGACCTTGGTCCTGAACCGTTCTCCGCACCGCCCGCTGATGAGGGTACAGATCTGCGAGCGCTCGCCCTTGAGTTCATGCAGAAAGCTTATCAGGCGATCGACGATTCGCAGTTACAGTTTGCTCGTGACAAGGCCGTCGCCGCCGATGAACTGGATGTGGCGTGGGGGCCGCTGGAAGAATCACCGCCGATGCTGATCGCGCGGATCGATACCATGATGAAAGATGCCGCGCTCGCGAGCGCTGCGGAAGCGTCACCCGAACCGGAGCCGTTTCCTGGCAGCATTCTGCCGGTGTCTGGCGAAGAACCCTTTCCACTTGAAAAGCCGGCTCCAGCCGAAGAACCCACTCCGGCACTCGTCACCGACTTCGGCCCTGACCCGTTTGCCGACACGCTGCCGGAGCCGCTGCCAACAATCGACCTGCCGGCTCTGGATGAGCCCGCCCCGTTTGAACCTTTCGCTGAAGTACAGCCAGAACCTGAAACGCCAGTCAGTCTGCCCGCTCTGGATGAGCCGATCGGCGAACCGTTTCCAGCCATCGCGGAACCTGAACCTGTCGAGCCACAGCTCGCGCAGCCGGAGCCGATCGAGTCCGTATTCCCAACCGAAGAGCCTGCTGCTGTGGTCGCGGCCGTCAAACCGGCGACCAACTCGGCAACGGCTGAGAAGCCTGACGTAACGATTCGCAAGGTCGCTCCCGCCGAAGCGGCGATTGGCGAGCCACTGATTTACTCGATCGAAATTTCCAACAATGGCGACACCAACGCGTCGGAAGTCATCGTCGAAGATCGCATCCCAACAGGCTGCAAGCTGGTTGGCACTATTCCACAGGCCGAGCTGATCGGGTCGAAGATTCTCTGGAGACTTGGACGACTGCCTGCGAAGTCTGATCAGAAACTTCTCATCAAAGTGATCCCGCTGGAAGAAGGCGAGATCGGCAGCGTGGCTACGGTGAACTTTGTCGCGGAAGTTTCGACAAGTACGTCGGTGCGTCCGGCGGCGAAGCCCGAGATCAAACTCGAAGTCAAAAATCGCGGAACGGCCAAAGTCGGCGAGAACGTGCTGTTTCAATTCCGAGTTGCCAACGAAGGCAGCGCCGACGCTCAGGACGTCAGCTTGCAGGACATCGTACCGGTTGGTTTCGAACATCCCGCCGGCAAGGACGTCACCTACGAAATTGGCGATCTGCCAGCCGGCAAAGCCATTGATATCGACCTCGAGCTGACCGCCGTCAAGCCGGGGCAGCACGTCAATCGAGCGATCGTCAAGTCGCGCAAGAATTCTCAGGTTGAAGCGGCGGCTGCCGTGGAAGTTGTTGACGACAAAGGTTTGACGATTCAGTCACCGCCGTCACGACCGCAGCCGGTCGGGCAGAAAACGAGTCACGATATTCGAGTGACCAACGAATCTTCTCAACCTGTCAGTGGAGCTGCCGTCAACGTGATCCTGCCGCAGGAACTGACATTCGTTTCGGCATCCGGCAACGGTGAATTCAACAAAGCTTCCAACTCGATCCGCTGGAATCTGCCGGTTATTCAGCCAGGAGAAACCGTCACGCTGTCGACGACCGTTGTGCCGAGAACTTACGGCGTACACAGCAGCCGGGTGCAACTGATTCAGCCGGATCAGCCGATGGAGCAAAGTGATTCACTGGTCGAAGCAAGCGGCATCGCCGTGCTGCGTCTGACCGTTGAAAACGCTCCGGCAACGGTTCTGCCGGGTGAAGATTTTGTCGTCGATTTCTCAGTCTTCAATAAGGGTACGGGACCAGACAACAACGTGCAGTTCTCGCTGACCCTGCCGACCGGGGTTGATTTCGTGTCGGCTCGCGGGCCGGTTCGAAACCTTCCGCCACAGTCAGTAGAAGGCGGTCGCGTTGTTGGCTTCACGACGATCCCTGAAATCGGCGAAAAGGCGAGCGTCGATTTCCAGGTGACTCTGCGATCTCGTGATGCCGGGCAGCCGAAGATTCGAGCGGAAGTTCGATCGAACCAACTCAAAAACTCCGTCGCCACAGAAGCCGCGATCGAAATTCTCGACACGACGCCGTAGGAAATCGTGTCGGGGAAAAATCGCAGAGGACACTGAGGAATATCGCAGAGGACGGAGAGGTAAGTCTCTCCGTACTCTGCGTTTTTTATTCGGTGGGTTCCTGTGGTTTCTTCTTCCGGACCAGGTTCTGACTCGGCTTGTTGGACTGACTCGGTTTGCTGGACTGGCCCGGCTTGCTGGTTTGCTTGCCGCCGCCTTTTCTGGCAAATCGTTTGCCGGGTTTCTTTCCCGATTGCTCGGTCACTCGTTCCAGCAGCGCCACGGTTTCGATGTGAGCGGTGTGAGGGAACATGTCGACCGGCTGAATCTCGACAATGCGGTAGCCTGACTGCGTGAGAACTTCCAGGTCGCTGGCAAGAGCCTGCGGATTGCACGAGACGTTGATGATTCGTCGAGGCCGCAATCCTCGTGCGATAATTTTGACGGACCACTCCGGGCAGCCATCGCGCGGCGGATCAAGGATCACCGTTTCAAATTTCAATGATCGAGGCACGCCTTTCAGGAAATTCTGCACGCGACTCTGGACGAAGCGGCAGCCGGAAATTTCATTCTGACGAAGAGTCTCCAGCCCGTCGGCGACTGATGTTGGATTTTCTTCGACGGCGGTGACGCGGTGCCCGGCAGCGGCCAGCGGAATCGAGAACAGCCCGACTCCCGAATACAGATCGAGGATCGAACTCGGCGCATTGTCGGGAATGTGTTTTTGGACAAGCTTCAAAAGCTGGTCAGCACAGTAGGCACTTGTCTGGAAAAACGCGTCCGGCGAAACATGAAACTCGACACCGCCAACATGTTCAATCAGGCGAGTGTCGCCCGCGAGAAATTTCGTTTCGCGACCGATGTAGGTGCTTTTCGCGTCGGTCTGAATGTTGATGTGGACGCCAGTGACTCCGGGAATTTTGAGGAAGGCCTGCTCGGCACCACGCAGCTCGGAAATTCTGTCGCTGGTTGAAATCAGAACAACGTGCGACTGTTCGCCGTTTCCTGCGGTGCGAACCAGGATGCTTTTCAGACCGGGCTCGGTCGATTCTGAACTCGCCACAGGCACGTTGCGTTCCCGCAGCCACTT
Organism: Planctomycetaceae bacterium; assembly: GCA_016779365.1. GTDB lineage: Bacteria > Planctomycetota > Planctomycetia > Planctomycetales > Planctomycetaceae > JABMPE01. The sequence continues at coordinate 7,056 of JADHNX010000067.1, read as the reverse complement.
CTGCACCTGCCGGGCGATTTCGTCACCGGCAGGATGATGGACGGGACATTCGTGGATCTGCTCCAGTTCGGTGCTGTGTTCCCTGTGGTGGCACAGGTGCAGATTGCTCGTGCGGCCCTGACCGAAATTGACAACGGAGTAGTGAATTTTGTTCCGCGTTCCCCACGGTTCGGGAATGCCGATCATCGGCAGAATCGGGAGCCCTTTTTTCCGCAGCTTGTGTTCAAGAGTCGCGCGAATCAGTTCTTCCTTCCAGTGGAGCTGCTCGCCGTACTCGATGTGCTGCCACAGGCAGCCACCGCAGCGACCGAAATGTCGGCACTTCGGAGCGACTCGTGTTTCAGCCGGTTTGGAAACGCTGATCACTCGCGCCCGACCGAACTTCTTTCCGACGGTGACGACTTTGGCTGTGACCGTTTCGCCGGGAATGGCACCGGACACAAACAGAACGTAACCATCGAGTCGGGCGAGCGATTGCCCTTCGAGCGTCATCGAATCGATGGTCAGTTCTACTTCCTGTCCAACCGAAATGAACGAACCGTTGACCTCGACGGTTTCGCGCGGCGTGTCTCGTTTCTGCGGTCGCTTCCAGGGAGAGTCTTCAGATTTGCTGCGAGGATTCATGGCGTCGTTACGGTTTCCAACGAGCGGCAGCTCGCTATGAGCAGAGATGTTTGCGGAGCCTGTTGAACTAACTCAGGTTGTGCGGTCCGAAACTGAGAGGCAGCAGGTCGCCGATGGACACCCGGATCTTATCCGGTCCGTCGCAAAGGCTGATGATTTCAATGTCCGGTGCGAATTCGATGATCACCTGCCGACAGGCACCGCACGGAGCTGTCGGTTGGGGAGTCGCTGTGAAAACCAGCAGTGATTCGAATTCACGACAGCCAGCAGCGATGGCTTGACCAAAGGCATTTCGCTCGGCACAGATCGTCAGTCCGTAAGATGCGTTTTCGACATTGCAACCAGTAAAAATTCGACCATCCACGGCCAGCAGGGCCGCGCCAACGGGAAACCTGCTGTAAGGGCACCACGCGTTTCGCGCCGCATCACGAGCGGCTTGTTCCAGCGAGGCAAGTTTTGAATCCGAGGTTGGCATCAGGATGAATCAATCGGTCAGGTCAGAGCAGAGGTGTTTCGATTTCCGTTTCGATGTGTCGTTGCTTCAGCTGTCAGGATCAGGTTCAGAACAGCGACTCTTCGGACGTTGGTCCGCGACGAGCTTTCGGTTTCCGGGATGCCGGTTTGTCAGCGCTGCTCGACTTGCCGCTGGAAGATGAAGCCTCCGTCACGGGCGGCGAGGCAAATGTCGCAGAGGCGTCGAAAGTCTCCGTTTCGACCGTGCCGTCTTCGGCGACGCTCGTCAGAACTTCGATCCGTTGTTCGGCCTGCTCAAGAACTTTGTAGCAGTTTCGCAGCAGAGAAATTCCTCGCTCAAACTGCTCCATCGATTCTTCCAGAGGCAGCGATCCATCTTCGAGTTGTCCGACGATGCGCTGCAGCTCGACGATCGCTCCTTCGAACGAAGCAGCTTCCGTTTCCGCATGTTCCTGTTGTGACTTCTTTCCTGCCACGGTCCGGTGTCCTGTCTGAGTCTCCTTCGGGCAGAGACTTCTGTTCGTAATTGCGTGAGTCGACGCCCAATCTGCTGCGAGGCCATATTGACGCTCTTTTCCGGGCGGGCGTAGATTACCGGCAAACGGTTGGGAGTTCTCCTGAGCGACGATTTTCCTTCGAGATTCCGCAACGATCGTCGCCGAGCCAGCACTTGAAGCCGCTGGATGGAACCCTCGGTGCGGCAGGTCCGGTGGATAGTTCGAGGCGTCGAAGTTTGAGGATTGGCAGTGTCCGCGTTTGGACGACCTGCTGGTTGATACTGCATGGAGGCGGCGTGGTTAATTCAAACGGTCAGAAACTGCCGAAGCCGTCATCGGTGATCACTGAAACGGTACGATGCCTGGTCGATCGACCGGGGATTGGCCCCGGTTCGCGGGTTCTGCTCTGCGGAATTTCGGACACCGAACTGATTCACGAACTGACCAGTCTGGGGCTGCTGGTCACCTGCACCGACGAAGAGGACGCCGATTCGCTTCAGGAAGCAATCCCCGAAGCCGAGTGCTGCGAAGGCAACGCACCTCGTGCGCAGTTCGACCAGTCGGACACGGGCTTCGACCTTGTCGTCGTACCCGTCTCGGCGAAGAGTCAATGTCACAGCATCTTTTCCCGAGCGTCGATGATGGAACTGGCTGGTCGGCTGGCGTGTCTTCAGCCCGGCGGCTTTCTGGTCCAACTGGGCCCAACTGGTGACGCTGACAGCGCACGGACGACGCACTCGTTGCAGTGCTGCCTCAGTCAAGTCTCCGTGTTTCCCGGTCAGCGCTCAATCCACCCATTGGCTGGTTCTCGACGGCTGAGATTCTCACGGCACAGCGGGCAGTTTGCCGTTTCTCTTCAGATTCCCAATCAGAGGTTGTCGCCGTTCGAGTGGGACAGTCTGGCAATGAATTCGTCAAAACATCTGCCAACCGACTGCTGTGAATACTCGACCGAACAAAACGAAACCAACACCAGACGCGCTGCCTGAGTTTTGCTGTTGTCATTCTGGTAGCTTTGAAAAGACGCCCCCCAGCCGGACAGTCCCGCAGACGCGGCATAATCCGAAATCGCTGCCGAGTTTGTGGACAGGCTGCAACGAATTGTCCAGCCCCACAGCGCAATCAATCTGCGACGAGGCAGGTTTACGCGTTTCGAATCCGTTCCGCTTTGGATACGATCGATGGCGACTGTTTACGTCATTGTCGAGTGGCGGCAAAATCTGTCGCCCGATGTTTGGAAGAAGTTTGATTCATGCCCGTGCGACTGGTGCCCGTCTCGCCTGGAAAGACCATCAAGCTGGACAAGCCTGTCCTGCTGATCGGTCGAAATCCGGACTGCGACGTCATCCTGAAAGAAAGTCGCAAGGTGTCACGGACTCACTGTCTGATCGCCTGTGTCGAAAACACGATCGTCGTGCGGGATCTGGGCAGCACCAACGGCGTCTGGCTCAATAGCCAGCGGGTTGAGCGCGAGTCTCGCATCAAGGTCGGTGATGAACTGTCCGTCGCCGATGTTCGGTACAACCTGGTCCGGGTTGAAAAAAGCAACGGCCTGAAGGAAACCCCGAACGCTGAGGTTCCGCAAGTGGCTTCTGCGGAAAGGAAAAACGTTCCGCAGGCCGCATCGCGACGACAGAAGCCCCCGCCTTTGGATCCTGGTCAGGCTGTCCCGGTTGCGATCCCCGAAGAAGACGACAGCTTTGTGGTCGAAGCTTCCGCGCCACGACTGCCGCGAGTCTCACCGGAAGCAATTCGGGCAGCCGCAGACGAAAGCGCCAGCGAAAAACGTAGAAACGGTGTTTCTGACTTAGGCGAGGCGTCGCCGTCAGATGACGATTCGGGATTCGATCTGCCCGAACCGCTGGACATGGGCGACGATTACGAAGCGGGACTGGACGGGACTGCTGAGCCGGACGACAGTTCGAATGATGTGCCGATGATCCCGCTCGACGACGGATCGTACGACGCACCGATCATTCCGTTGGACGATTGAGCAGCCAGCGAATTCGCCATTGCCGGCGTAACCGCTAATTTATCGTCGACGTGGATTCCCGGTTCGCCGTTTGTACGACCTCGGTCGAAGCGCGTTTATGAGTTATCCGAACCCGGCAGAACCCGTATGATGCGGATTCCGTTGTTGCGGCAGCTTTGCTACTTAGCTGCGTCAACGGTCTTAACGCTCATCAATCCATCAATTCCGTGTACTTATTCAGAGTTGTTTCAAGCATTCAAACACGGGTGATGCCGACGTCAACGCTCGGCAGTTTAACGCCCCCCAGACGGAGGTCACCATGCGTCCCGGACCAGTCATTGTCGCTGTTCTCTCACTCATCCTGTCGATCATGGGTGTCGCCTGGCTGTCTCAGAGCATCATCCAGCCGATCGATGTTCCCGGGAAGAGCTCTGCTACGAAAATTGAGGATCAACCCGATTTTCCAAAACCATCAGAAACGGGCCCTCACCCGAAAGTGACGTTCGAAGAGACCGAGTTCGACTTTGGAACGCGACCGCGATTCTCAAAAGGAACTCACAAGTTCGTGGTGACGAACAATGGTGAAGCCGAGCTGAAGCTCAAAACTGGACGGACCACATGCCAGTGTACGCTGGGCGAACTTGGCAAGAACACGGTCGCTCCTGGCGAGTCGACGACCATCGAATTGAGCTGGGAAATCAAGCAGGCCGGACCTGGCTTTATGCATTCCGCTCAGATTCACACAAACGATCCAGCGAACCCGGCGCAGACGCTGGTTGTGAAAGGGTTTATTGGAGTCGACCTGGCCGTGTGGCCAGCGGATCGATGGTCACTGGGTTCAATCAAAGTCGATGGGCAGGCAAAGATTGACGGCTACGTCTATTCTCAATTGTCTGAAAACCTCGAAATTACAAAAGTCGAAAGCAGTCATCCGGGATTGACCTTCGAAATCACACAACTGACACGTGAAGAGATGGATGCGGTTGCAAGCCGCCTGACGGCTGAGGCAACTCCACCGCCCGATCCACATGGTAAAGACGTAACACCTCAGACTCCCGACATTAAAGCCGCTGCTCGCATCATGGTCACAGCAGACCATCAGATTCCGGTCGGCCAGTTTTCAATTCCAGTGACAATTCACACGAATCTCGACGAGACGCCAACACTCTCAATCGCCGTCAGTGGAGTCCGTCCGGGACCGTACCAGTTTTTTCCGCTGCCAGGCGCGAGCTACCAGCACAGTATGATGTCGATTGCCGTCGGGGAGATCTCTTCGGCGAAGGAACATGAGTCCGGTCTGCTGGTGATTTGCCGAGGCTTCGATGAAGAATTGAAACTCAAGGACGTCGAGGCTGATCCGAGCTGGCTGAAAGTAGAACTTGAGCCTGCCCCTGGCGAAGGCGACGTTCGCCGTTATCGCCTGTTGCTGAAATTTCCCGCAGGACTGCCTTCGATGGTTCGGTCCTCGTCGAATCCTGCAACACTGAAGCTTCGGACAAATCATCCCGATGCAGAGACTCTCAACCTGAAAGCGACGTTTGTCGTCGAGGAATAATCATGCGTGCCAGTTCATGGATTGGACTTTCGGCGGTCGTCCTGCTGACGATCTGTTTTTCAGGTTGCTCGAAAGAGACCAGCAATCAAAGCAGTGACGTTCCGCCGTCGTCGCCAGACGCGAATGTCTCTGCCGGAAATCCCGAAACACAGACCGGAACGACTGATAAGGATTCGACTGATCAGCCGTCTGAAAACTCACCCGAGTCATCGTCCGGCAAAAGTCACACTGCCGCGAGTGCTGACCCGGATTTCGGACCGTACTGCGACGGCTGGGAAAAGCCGGCAGTCGTATTCGCCGCGACCGGTCAGATGCACGGCTACTTCGAACCGTGCGGTTGTTCGGATCCGCAATACGGTGGCGTGTCTCGCCGGGCAGAACTGCTCAACCAGCTTGAAGAACGCGGCTGGCCAGTCATCCCGGTCGACCTTGGCGGGACGATGAAGCGAGTCCGGCAGCAAAGCCAGTTCAAGTTTCAAACGCTGCTGGCAGCTCTTAAGGACATGAAGTATCGAGCCCTGGCTCTCGGCACCGAAGAGCTTCAACTGGGAGCTGGCTGGCTGCTTTCGCAACATGTCCCCCATGATTCAGATCCAAATCTGACACTGTCGTTTCTCGCTGCCAACGTCGTCCTGTTTGGAACCGCCGACCTCGGCACACCGGTGCATCATCGCATTGTGCAGGCTGGCGAGCGGAAGATCGGCCTAACCGCGATTTACGATCCGAAGCTTCTCGACGGCAGTGTTAATCTCGACACGGACACGGTGCAGGTCATCGATCCGGTCGAGCCGCTGAAGAAAGCTGTCGCCGCCTTGCAGGCCGAAAAGGTCGATCTGATCGTGCTGCTCTCGCACTCTCGTCTAACAACGTCGAAGGAACTGGCGAAACAGTTTCCCGAGATCCCGCTGATCCTCAGTACCGGACCAATCGAAGAGCCTCTCACGGACAACCCTTTGAAGATCGGCGAGACCACGCTGATCACCGTTGGGCACAAAGGGAAACATGCCGGACTGGTTGGCTGGTATCCCGCAGCAACGGACGACAAATTCAAGTTCGACCTGGTCAAGCTCGACGGCAAGCGTTTCAAAGATGACCCGCGCATGGTCGAGCACATGAAGTTTTACCAGGACATGCTGCGTGATTCGCAACTCGCCGAAACCGAACCCGCGCTCCAGCATCCGAGCGGAGCAAAATTTGTCGGGGCTGAAAAGTGCGGTGAGTGTCACACCAAAGCCTTTGCCAAATGGAGCGAAACCGGTCACGCCTCCGCCTTCGACAGCCTGCGTGAAGGACGACGAGGCATTCCTCGAATGTTCGATCCGGAGTGCCTGTCGTGCCACGTCACCGGCTGGCATCCTCAACAGGTCCTGAGATACGACTCGGGGTATGTCAACGAGAAACTGTCGGCTCACCTGCTCGGCAATCAGTGCGAAAACTGCCACGGCCCCGGCAGTAAACACATCGAACTCGTCGAAGCCGACGACCTCGAAGCAGCTCGCAAGCTGGTCAAGGTGACGTTGAAACAGGCTCAAACGTTCTGCTACGACTGCCACGACCTCGACAACAGCCCGCACTTCGTCTTCGAAGAATACTGGCCGGAAGTCGCGCACCCCGGTCTTGATTGATCGTCGATCGGCCTTGTCGGAACTTCCGCTGCACCCAACACAGACGCGTTCTGGTTGAGCGACATGACACCAACAATAAAGACTGACGACAGCCCGCCAGCCACATCGCCGACAGATCTGCGCGAGCTGTTTCCGGCGCTGCACCTGCTTCGCGCCTCCGGCCTGGCGATTGACCCTCGCAAGATGTTCCTCGGAGGCCTGGCGTTAGTTCTGCTTGCGGCTGGCAACTGGTTTTTCGCTGGTCTGCCATTCGCGTCGGAGATTTCCGCCGCCCAATCTACCCGCCATCAAACGTCAGCCTTCACAGGT
>JADHNX010000066.1 GCA_016779365.1 Planctomycetaceae bacterium | reverse complement strand
GCCTGCTTCGCCACATCCTGCTGCTTCACGTCGTCAATCAACTTGCCAGCGTCTTTCGACACGTCTTCCTGCTCAGTCGCCGATTTGTTGGGATCGGCTCCCCGTTCGGTGTTGGCTCGAACGTCTTTCTCTTTGCCGATCAACTTGTTGACGTTCTTCAGAATTTCCTGAACCCGCGCGCGTTCCGCTTCAATTTCGCTGATGCGGTTTTCGCTCTGAAGAAGATCCAGCAACGCGACCAGACTCGCAACAAGTTCCTCCTGCCGCTGAATCGAGTCCCCGTACTGTGGAGTCTTTCCCGCCAGCAACTCCTGAATGATCCGCATTTGCCCGATCACCCTCTCCTGCTGACTCTTGCTGTGAGTTCGAAACAGCAGCTCCGCGCGTTCCGGGTCAGCCTTGCGAAGCTGCTCGGCCATCTGCACCAGTTCTTTCTCGAACCGATCAAACCGGCTGAGCACCGCCTGCTGACCGATCTCCAGCGGAAGCTCTTTCTTAGGAGCAGACTCTGTTTCGACAGAAACATCCTGAGAGAAAACAGACGAGCAGGCACCAACCAGGCACGCCAGAAACGTGGCAGCCAGGCGATCATTTCTAAGGATACAAATCATGGTTCGACTCCACCTGACGCAGGATGGGCAACGCCCACCGCAAGATTCGCTGACTGGTGGGCCGCGCCTACCCTGCCTCAGCCGATCAATTCGTGACTTACGCAACGTAAACAACGCGAGTCTACTGCAACGATTCAAGCAACAGCTTTCTTTTTCGCTCTTTCTTCGTCCGTTCCAGAAGTTGCTGCTGCTGTTCGAGGATCAGCTTCAACTCTTCGACTGCCTTTTGAAACTCTTTCAGTTTCTCCATTTCAGCCAGCACTCTTTCCATGCGGGTGATCATGCCTCGCAGCATCTCGACACTTTGATCGATGGCTTGCGTCGCGTCATTGCCTCGTTCGTTGACCAGGCGAAAGACGCCCAGCGCCTCGTCAACGGCTGGAAAATCGGTTGCGCTGATGATCCCGAGCGGCTTCACAATGCGGTCATCGATTCGCTCCAGCGTCTGAGGCGTGTGCAGTCCGTTATTGACCAGCTCTTCGCGAATGTCTCGAAACGAAAGCTCGACAGATGCTGTCTCGTTGGCGTTTTTCCGCACCGCGTGCAGCGACCTTTCGGCACACGCGGTCACTGCGAGTTCAATTTCCCGAATCCGCTTTGCTTTGTCGGCGGCTTCCGATTCTTCGTTGTCCGCGAGCAGCCGTTTCTTCGCATCCAGCCGCGATCGATGCAGGATCAAATCCTGCTGAGTCTGCTTTGTTTCGGTGATGACTCTTTCAAATTGCGCCCGCAGATTAAGTTCCCGCTGATAAAGCACCGACTGCAATTCTTCGTTGCTGACCACTTTGAAAGCGTACCGTTCGCCGCTTGAACGATGCGGACCGTTCAGATTGTCTTCGTCCGTGGCGACAACGCTGAGCACCAGTTTCTGCCCCAGCGAAAGGTCCAGAGAGAGAACGTCGAATCGTTCGAACTCTTCGTTGCTGTTTCTTTTCAGTTCAAACTCGCGACGGCTGCTACCGTCCTGATGCAACGTCAAAGAGTTCTCGAACGGTCGAACATCCGCTTCTTCAACCTCGTCCACCTTGAATTCAAACTGAGCACTCGCGAGTCCGTAATCATCAACCAGCCGCCCCAACACGGGAATTGAAGCTTTGCGGGTGATCGACGTTCCGATGCCTCGCAGACTTGTTTCAACGACGGGAGGTTCATCAACGATTCCGCTGATCTGAATTCGCGATGGTTCGGCGGTCAGGATTCCGTCGGAGTCCTCCAGGTAAATTCTCAGGTTTGTGTCAGGTGCCAGGACAAACGGTTTGCCAGCTTCTGTGATCAGCGAATCGGCACGTGATCGAGCTGCGTCTGTTTCGTACGACGTCAGAACAAAGGGAACAGAGATCTGTGTTCCGTCATTGCTGACCCACTTTGAGAACTCATCCGGCGGAATGTCGCGATTTTCCAGAACTTCGTCTTCGTCGCTGCGGTGAACGAGCTTCGCCGAAGAGCCGGCGCCGTCATCCGACCGTCCGAACGTCAGCTCGTAACCACCAAACTGCATCCGGACCTGAGTCAGCGGTTTGTTGGACGTAGCGTTCAGAAGAAATTCGGTTTCGTTCGGAAGCTCGACCTGAGTCCCTCGAACTGGAACGAAATCCCGGAGCGGCTTCTGAACCGTCGACTCGGGATTCTGCATCCGCGTGTAGGCCGGATAAAAACAGGCCAGTTCTACCTGGTCGAGTTGAGGTGGTTCGACGATCTGCACGAGGTACGGAGTGCGGTTCACGAAGTCGCCGCCGTAAACGTAGAACTCGACATCGTCCAGCAACGCTGCCAGCGAATGCCGAAATGTGTTGTCGCCAACTCGAGAACACAGCACCGTTCCCTGACCGCGTCCATTGGCCAGTCGATATTTCAGTTGGACTCGCTCAGGAGCCTTTCTTCCCTCTTCGACAACGATTTGCAGCGTAAGGTCCGCACCGCGAGCGTGCTTGTAGGACTGCCCATTAAACTCGCGAATAATGTCTCCCGGCTGTGCGATGACTCGGATAATCAGACCGGTTTCGCGCCGCCAGTATTCGGCGTCCAGATCGACGAAACTATTCTTCCAGGCTTGCAGCGTCGAGTTGCTGGCAACGGCCAGACCACCGATCGAGGCGATAGCGACCACCGCCGCAACGATCGCTCGCTGCAAAGGCTTGCGGTCGAAAACGCTTGCCAGATCCAACTGTCGAGTCGCCTTTACCGCGTCGTCGATTGTGCGGCCTGCCATCGCGACGGCCAGTTTTCCCTGATCGGCCAGGCCGGTCTCAGCCAGTTCAACCGCCGTGACAAGGCGATCGTCCAGCTCCGGAAACCGACGTTCCAGCACCAGAGCCAGCGCCTTGGTCCGATAACTTCGTAACAGCCGCAGACCGATCCAGGACAAAAGCAGAAAGGCGACCAGGCCAACGACGACAACATCGAACCCAGCTCGAAACCACCGCGGCAATTCCAACCGACTGATCTGAAACCAGGCGTGATCGACGGCGAGACTCAGCCAGAATAGTCCACCCAGCACCGCAAGAATTAACGCCGTTCCTTCCAGGAAAACATAGCGCCGAATTCGCCTGCGAAGCTGCGACAGGACTGACTGTAACTCAGGTCGAAGATCTGACATGGCTGGATGGTACTCGGAAGGAACAAATCGCAGAGGGCGGAGAGGTTTTCGCAGAGATTCAGGAGAGCTATTCCTTGTAATTGTTGACGAGGCGTTTGATTCCGTCTTTAAGTCGAAGACTGTGGAAGTTTATCAAGAGTCCGACTTGGAGATTTGAAAGCCGAAGATATGACAGTAGCTGTGCAAAGTCGACAGGGTGAAACTCGTCTTTCGCCTTGACCTCAACGCTGACAAGCCCTTGAACCAATAGGTCGATGCGATATCCGCACTCCAGTTTCAAATTATCGTAAACAAGCGGAATTGGCTTTTCGTACTCGACCTGCAGTCCGGCCTTCAGCAACTCATACTCCAGACACTTCTGATAAGCCGACTCCAGTAAGCCCGGCCCGAGTCGAGAGTGCACCGTCATCGCACAACCAATGATCTGCTCCGTAAGCTGATTAATCTGGCCCATTCTTCTCCCCGCTCTCTGCGAAAACCTCTCCGTCCTCTGCGATTGTTTCTCGTCAGTGGTTAAGCCAGCTTCAAAAGTTTCCGGGTCAGCCACTCCACGGAAAGCAACCCGATCAGCAGGTACATCAGCCATTCACGATCCCACAGCGTTTTGAGTTGCTGGTCGATCTGAAACTCTTCGCCTCGGTCAGGGAGTCGTTTGGGAACTTCCGCTGCTGCTTCGTCGAGCGGGAAGTACGTTCCGCCGGTGTCTTCGGCGATGAGTCTCAACAGTTGTGCGTTCTGTCGAGCATTGTCGGTTTCGAGGTTGGGCAGAATCACATCGATCTTCTCCGACAACTGATCGCCGGACTGCGGGATGGGAATGTCGATTCTCCAGACGCCTGGCGAGCTGACTCGGAAGCTGCCGACGAACTGTCCGGCGCGGTTTGAATCTCTTTGCAGGCGAACGGGGGGAATCATCGGTCGGCCATCGGGGTCGAAGATCTCGGCCAGGACCGAATCCGCCACCAGGGGATTAAACTGTGGATCGGTCAGTTGAGCTCGTACTCGCACGGTCTGGCCGAGCACAAACTGGTTTCGCTCAAGCAGCAGAGTGCCTCGATTGTTGCCTCGCTTCAGTCGAGCCTGACCGGCTTCGCGGATGGACTTCGTCCAGAAGCGGTCGTAGTAGACTTCGTCGATCGACCTCATTCGCCACATTTCCGGGCTGCCAAGATAGATGACCCGCCCAGCCCCGTAATACTGAGACGCCAGCAGCACGGGCAGCCCGCTGGCACTTTGAGTTCGCGGATCAGAAAAGTAGGCATACACCGTCGCTCCGGCTTTCGCTCCGCTGGTCGGATACGCAGAGTAAACGCCCTGGAACTCTTTCCAGACCTCAGCCGACGAAACCTGCTCGTCCGTGATTTGAAGGAAACCTGCTTCCCTGCCTTCACGAGTGAACTCGAACGGCCACGATTGAATCACCGCGCGGGAAGCTGCACTGTCAGTGACAAATCGATTCAGCACGACCGGGTACAACTCTCGAATCTTTTCCAGTCTGGCGTCGCTGGCAACGCTCGCCGAGTAAACGTCGCCAGCCACCACGACCAGTCCGCCCGCCTGAGCGAAAACCCATTCACTGACAAGGTTGATCTGCTCCGGACTAAGCCGATTCCAGTCGGGGTCGAAACCGACGATCACGTCATAGTCGAAAAGTTCCTCTTTCGATTCCGGAAACGACGTCAGGATTTTGTTCGCTTCCTGACTGACAGCCCCCGCCGCGTCCGCCGTCTGCAACCACACGTCGGTCTGAATGGCGGAATGTCGATACAGCATGTTTCGAACAAACTGATAATCCCGCATGGGTCCGCCAGCGATCACCAGCACTCGCGTTTTCCGATCGACTACGCTGATCGACTTGCGGCGTTCGTTATCGCCTTCGCTGAGTTCGACGATCTTCTGATCCGAGCGGACTCGAACGAAGTACTCCCACACGCCGGCCACGTTTTCAAGCTGTTCGAATGAAACTCGAACGGGCAGTCCATCGTCCGCCAGAACGATCTCTTTAGTTCCGAGCTTGCTCGCATCGCCTTCAGAATTTTCCGGTCGACCAAGCAGTTCAACGATGGCGTTTTGACCGGCGAGGCCTTGAGCCTGGACAAAGGCTGAAATCTCAAAGGCGTCGCCAACGTGCACGTCGCTCGGCGCCTGGACGCTGGCAATCTGGATGTTGACCGGCTGCCGAGTGCTGCCGACTCCGACCGTGATCAGCCGAGCTTTCAACTCCTTTGCCGCTTCCACGGCCTTGTCGGGATCGATCCCCGAATTCGATGCCCCGTCCGTGATAACAACGATGCCTGACAAGGAGTTGCCACTGATCGATCGAATCAGTTCGAGCAACGATTCGCCCAGGCGAGTCTCCAGCCCGACCGGGTCAACAATCTGATTCCAGTCGACCGTCTCTTCCAAAGATGTTGCGCCCCCACCTGCCGAGGTCGCTGCCGACTTCACGACCGCTCTGGCATCCTGAGATCGCAGCGCCGCGTGAGGCCCGTTAAGAGCGGAATCAAAACTGTAAACACTGACGGCGTGATTCTTCCGCAATTCTTCAAGCATGCCGGACTTTCCGAGCAACTCTGCAACCGCGTCCGCACGAGTTCGCGAGTTGTCGGCAGTCGAAGCACCTTCAGATTCTTCAGCCGAGTCGTTCGGCCCAACCTGGTTCTCGGGAAACTTCATCGACAACGAACGATCGATCAGCACGGCCACTTGGGACGGCCGATACGCCAACTTCTGCGTTCGCTCCTGAGGATTCAAAGCAACGGCGACAAGACCGGCAAGTACCGACAACCGCAAAAGCAACAGGAAGTATCGCCAGAATCGATTGAGTTCTGCGGTGTCTCGCAGGTAAACACGAACGCCCAGAATCAACAGCAGCGAAGCCACGCCCAGGCACACCATCCACTCACCCGGCGACTCCGGAAGATCGTATTCGATCGCCCGAAACGCCCCGGTGGACTCAACGGCCAGCAAAGCAGATTGTGAATGAAATAGAGTCACGAATTATCCATTGCAGCGAAGGTGCCAGCCAGGTCGTCCGGTCAGTTCTTCGCAGTCAGCTAATTGTTCGAACCAGCGGTTGCTGCCTTGGGATGGAAACTCAACTTGCAGGCGAGCAACTGCTCGGCCAGGAGGATGACGAACAGGATGACGATTAACCAGAAGCGAACTTCCTGACCGGCGTCGCGACCGGCGATCCAGGAAAACTCGCCCGGTTCGTGAATCAGGATTTCGAGATTGTCTCCGAGTTGTTTGCGGATCAGCTCGGTCGTTGCCAGTGAAAGATCACTCTCTTCGGTCGGCACGTTGAACGTGATCCAGCGTTCGGTGGGCGTCTGGTTCTGATCGAGTAACCGTACTCGGTAGATGCCTGGCGTGTCGGTGTCCCGGTAAGTTGCCTGCAATCGAACCAGCAGCGTCCCTGCGGATTTGGCTGTTGCACCATCCGAACCGCTCGACGCAGCATTCGCTGGAGCCGCTTTCAGTCGCGTTGGGCTGTCGGTGTCGTCGGGGCTGAAGATCTCGACTTCGTCCAGGAACTCAGCAGGGTTGAGCGACAATTGAATTGGTTCACCAGACTGACGCGTTTCGAGGATTCGGTCTCGACGAGCGATGAACTTTTCGAGATCCAGCATCGTCGGGACAAAGCTGGGATACCTCGCCCAGTTGTTCCAGGTCGGAGCGCAGGTTGTCAGGCAGGTGAAGATCGTTCCTTTGCCGTACGACGCCGTAAACGCCAGGGGCTGCCGATTGGTAAGTCGGGCGATTGTCTGGACGTTGTCGCTGCGTTGCTGATCGTCGAACTCCCAGTCTTCCGAAACGGGAAAGTACTCGAAGACTCGTGTCAGCTCGGTAAATGGATTCTCCTGTCCCTGGAAAACGCCGAAGATCGGATGCTCGGAAAACTCCGTGTCCGGTTCCGAATCGCCCGATGACTGAGTCTGGTTCGCGACGATGCCGATCTTCACGGGGAATAATCCGGCGCCGCCCTTGTAGAGTTCTGAGATGTAGAATGACGGTCGAATCTCGTCACCAAGAAACCACGCCAGCCCGCCACCGGTTTTGACATATTCTTCGAGCGGTGCGAGGGCGTCGGCTGGCAAATCCGAAACGTTGAGCATGAAGACGCTTTGGAATTCGTCGATCGAACGACGCCGTAAATAGTCGACCGTTTCCAACTGAGCCGAGTAACCGGTGATGCCGGGGTCGGCAGCCAGAGCGTCGACCAGGTACTCGCCGTCGTCGTTGGCCGGGTTTCCTTCGATGATCAGAACACGATTGACCGGCGACACTTCGACGGAAATGAATCGATCGTTGTCCGCCAACAGCGAATCCGGGCCGAGACGCAGGTCGACGCGATGGCGACCCGGTGAGTCAAACGTCAGATCGAATTCCTGGTCGACAGCGACGCCGACTTCGATCCGGTCAAAATTGATGGTCAGCGGCAGCTTCTGGCCGTCCTGAAAAATGTTGACGGGAACCTTCGTCGCGACCTGATCGCTGAAATTCTGAATTGTCAGCGAGAATCGAACCGGCACACCGACGGAAGCCACCTGCAGATCTCCGGTCAGGCGTGTGATGCCGAGGTTACCATTTCGACGACCGACCGTTTTGACCAGGTTAATCGTCACGCCGGCCGAGTCGAGTTCTTTGACGATCTGAGCGAGCGACTGCTGCTCCTGCCAGTCCGGTTGCCGGTAATCAGAAATGACATGCAGGTGTCGAACGGTGGCTCGGTCTTCCAGCAGAACGTTGCTGGCTCCTTCGAGACCTTTCACAAGGTCGAGCGTCTGGTGCGTGCATTTCTGGTTTCGCAGCTTTCCGTCAAGTTCAACCAGAAAGGTTTCGTCAACGTCGCGCTGCGTGACCAGAGGCTGGTCAGGATTCGAAAGCGTCAGCAACGTGAACTTCTGCGTGCCCGGTCGCCGCGAACCTTCGGCAACGAGCTTCCGCACGATCTCCAATGACTCGTCCCACGCGGTCGACTCGCCAAGCTGGTCGCGCATGGAGCCGCTGTCGTCCAGCACGACGACGTGGTGAGACTGTGCCCCCTGAAACAAACTCAGCTCGCTTGGGTCGAGCACCAGCCGGGCGATCAGTGCTACGATGCCGAGCACGATCAGAATTCTCAGCAGCAGCAGAAGCAGTTGTTCGATCAGGATGCGACGCCGGTTGCGACGCTGACTTTGCAGCAGAAATTCCATCGCCGCAAACTGAACTCGGCGATAGCGCATTCGATTGATCAAATGGATAATGATCGGCGAAGCGACAAGAGCCGCGCCGCCGAGTACGAACGCTGGATTCAGAAAATGTGAAGCGATCCAGGTTTCCATTGCCGTTATTTTTCAACCACGAAAGAAACGAAATACACGAAAACTCTGGGCCGACAGGCAGTCTTTTTTCGTGTGTTTCGAGTATTTCGTGGTTCTCATTCCTTCTGAATTTAGTGTTGAATTACTGCCGACCGGATTGCTGCATGCCGATGCGGTGGTTGAGGTAGTGAGCGAGGACGGCGTCGATATGTTCGCTGGTCCGAATCGTCTGGTAGTCAATTCGGCCTCGTGAGCAGAAGCGGCGGAGTTCTTCGAGGTAGCTGTTCATCGCTTCGAGGTAGCCTTCGCGGAGCGAGCGTGGGTCACAGACCAGCTCACCGGCTTCTTCGAGACCTTCGAAGCGTGTCGAGCCTGAGTAGTCAAAATCGAGCTCCGCGTCGTCGAGCACGTGAAACAGCAGGACATCGTGCCCTCGGTAACGCAGCAGGTTGAGTCCTTTGAAGAGTCCTTCGCGAGGCACGAACAGGTCCGAGATGAGGACGATGAGGCCACGGCGCGATTGCTGCTCGGCGACCTTTTGCAGGATTTCGAAGATGTCCGTTTTCTTAGTTGGCTTCTGAGAGTCGAGTGAGGCCAGCACTGCGTTGAGATGTGTCGTCTTACTCAGATGCGGCACCTGGCTGCGGATGGCGTCGTCAAAGGTGACGGCTCCGACGGCGTCCTGTTGCCGGAGCAGTAAGTAGGTCAGCGCGGCGGCGATGGTGCAGCCGTAATCGTACTTGGTGATTTCGCCCGAGCCGAACTTCATGGACTCGCTGAGGTCGACCAGCAACGTTGTGCGGAGGTTGGTTTCTTCTTCGTACTGCTTGATGAAGTACTGATCGGTTTTTGACCAGACCTTCCAGTCGATGTGGCGGACGTCGTCTCCAGGCGCGTACTCCCGGTGCTGTACGAACTCGATCGACTGGCCGAAGTACGGACTGCGATGCAGGCCGGATAAAAAACCTTCGACGATTCGACGAGCCCGGACCTCCAGACGGGAAATCCGTGAGATTTCCTCAGGCCGCAAAAATCTTCTGGAGCCTTGGGTCACTGGTCAGCTCGCCTTCCTTTGACGGAGTTTCTTTCACCAGTCGATCGATCACCTGGTCGGGAGAGATGCCTTCGCTCTCGGCCGAGAAGTTAGTGACGATTCGATGTCGCAGCACTGGTTTTGCCAGATGAGCGATGTCTTCAGTCGAAACATGACTTCTTCCCTGAAGCAGCGCCCGAGCTTTGCCGCCGAGCAGTAAGAACTGAACAGCTCGCGGACCGGCTCCCCAACTGAGCCACTCGTTGACGAAGTCCGGAGCGCCCGGCTCGCCGATTCTTGTCTGACGGACCAGGGCGAGTGCGTAGTCGACAACGTGGTCGGTCACCGGAACCTGTCGAACGAGGTTTTGCAATTCGATGATCTCTTCGCCACTGAGCACCGGTTTGATCGCGTCCGTCTGGATGGCCGTCGTCGCTTTGGCGATCTGACGCTCTTCAGCGAAGCTTGGGTACTTCACGAAGACCTTGAACATGAATCGGTCCTGCTGAGCTTCCGGCAGCGAGTACGTGCCTTCCTGCTCGATCGGATTCTGCGTGGCCAGTACGAAGAACGGATCGCTCAGCGAGTGTCGCGACTGTCCCACGGTGACCTGTCGTTCCTGCATGGCTTCCAGCAGAGCGGCCTGCGTCTTAGGAGGCGTTCGGTTGATTTCGTCAGCCAGGACAACGTTGTGAAACAGCGGTCCCTGGATGAATCGAAATTCGCGTTCGCCGGTGTCGCGGTTTTCCTGAAGGACGTCGGTGCCGGTGATATCTGCCGGCATGAGGTCCGGTGTGAACTGAATCCGGGCAAACGACATCGACAGACAACGGGCCAGCGTGCTGATCATCAGCGTCTTGGCGAGCCCCGGTACACCTTCCAGCAGACAATGGCCTCGGCTGAAAAGCGAGATGAGCAGATGGTCGATCACTTCGTCCTGTCCGACGATGACCTGACTCATCTGCTCGCGTAACTGCATCCAGGCTTTATTGAGCCGGTCAATCGATTCCTGCGTGACGCTGGCGTCTGACATGACACTCCTTCGACATTTCAATTCGCAGGCCAGCGCAGCTGGTCTGCCGCTCTGGGCATTCCGAACAGGTCAGGTGAACGATGTAACAAATCCTTCACGTGCCGACGATGCGGATCACGGAAAGTACGCGACCTGCAAAATCAGGGAAAGCATCGTACTGGCTATCGGGTACTGTCGAGAAGCCAACCGAGTCGAGAAGGGCGCAAAGGCAAAAGTTTCAGACGTTGCGTGATGAAAACTAAGAATCCTCGTTCTGAACCGTAGAGCGGAGTGGATTCACCGGTCCGAAATTCGTTCACTCACCGAAGTGTGAAAGGAGCCGTAAGGAGCCGTAAGGAATTGGCTAAGAAACATTCTTGCCTGCCACATCCAAACGACAATCACTCAATTTGTCGAACTTTCTGGACGTCATTGACTTTGGGGGAACTTTGAAGCCGACCTGAACGTCGACGGTCGGTGAAGTGATAAAATTTCGGAAAAGTCAGAGGATTCCTCGATCACAACGGCCCGCCGAACCGGGTACATTCGGTGGTAACTGTTTGCTGATTGGATTGCTCGGCTGGGCGATCAGTTTTCGTTGACATCCAATCCGTTTGAGACGTACCGGCGACTGGAAGGCGACCAAAGGACGCTCTGTCGATCGAGGCTGTTCAATCAAACGCAAATGCCAAACGCAAATACTGCCGTCCGAATTGTCTTGGTGCGATGATTCCGGCCACGACTCAAGGAGCGAATTCGAGTGCTGATGTCCCGGTGGACTGTCCTTGTGAGAAATCGAATGAACCGACGGGTTCAACAGGGGCGTCGCGCGCGGCTCGATCAGACATCAGCCGGTACTCAGGTTGAAACATTGCAGACGCGAATTCTTCCGGCGATCACCTTTCAGTTTGACTATTCGCTGGACGCGACAGACTTTTTCGACCCGATCAACCATCCGGAACGACGGCAGATTCTGGAGCAGGCTGGCAACGAACTGGGCAGCCGACTTCAGGATACGATCCTGGAAATCATCCCGCACAAGTTCAACGTCGCTGACACATGGACCGCGACGTTTGAAGACCCCTCAACAGGCAGCACGTTTAACGTCAATGATTTGATCGTTGGAGAAAACATCATCCGAGTCTATGTCGGTGCTCGCGACCTGGGTGGTTCGCTGGGCAGTGGCGGGCCGGGATTTGTCAGCAGCGTCACTGGAGTTCAGCAGTGGGTCGACACGGTGCTCGGACGCGGCCAGGCAGGAGCACTCGGGCCCGACAATCAGCAGACAGACTTCGCTCCGTTTGGCGGGTCGATCGCATTTGACGAATCTGCGAACTGGCATTTCGGCCTGTCGACAGTTGGTCTCGATACCGGTGAGTTCGATTTCTTCTCAACCGCAGTTCACGAACTGGCTCACGTCATCGGGTTCGGAACCGTTCCGTCGTTTAACAACCTTGTGTCTGGGGGCTTGTTTGTCGGCTCGTCTGCGATTCTTGAGTACGATGGTGCTGGCCCGGTGCCCCTCGAAAATCCAGGTCACTGGCGACAGGATCTGCAGGACAACGGCGCAGAAGTAGCGCTCGATCCAGACCTCGCCGATG
>JADHNX010000065.1 GCA_016779365.1 Planctomycetaceae bacterium | reverse complement strand
AAGCAGGACTTCGAACGCGAACGACCGATGGATCGGCTGATCTGTGGCGACGTTGGTTACGGAAAAACGGAAGTCGCGATGCGGGCGGCGTTCAAGATGATCGACGCCGGTCGGCAGGTCGCGATTCTGGTTCCGACGACGGTCCTCGCCGAGCAGCACTATCGAACGCTTTGTGAACGCATGGCCGAATTTCCCGTCACGATCCGGTCACTGTCGCGGTTCAAAACAAAGGGGCAGCAGAAAAAGGTCATCGAGGAACTGAAGGCCGGCAAGGTCGACATTGTCGTGGGGACTCATCGTCTGGTTTCGCAGGACGTCGGGTTCAAGGATCTCGGGCTGGTCATTATTGACGAGGAGCAGAGGTTCGGCGTCGATGTCAAAGAGGCACTCAAACATCTGCGACTGGAAGTCGACGTGCTGACGCTCAGCGCGACGCCGATCCCTCGAACACTGCATCTGTCGCTGCTGGGCATTCGAGATATCTCAAACCTGACAACGCCTCCGCAGGAACGCGTGGCGGTGACGACTCGGATTTGCCGGTTCGATGCCGACCTCATCCGACAGGCGATCGTCCGCGAGCTGAATCGCAACGGGCAGGTCTTCTTCGTCCACAACCGCGTTTACAACATTCACGAAGTTGCCGCTCGGCTGGAGCAGATCGTCCCCGAAGCGAGGTACGACGTCGCTCACGGTCAGATGACGCCTCACGAACTGGAGGCGGCAATGCTGAGGTTCGTCCGGGGCGAGATCGACGTTCTGGTCTGCACAACGATCGTTGAAAGCGGGGTGGACATCCCCAACGCCAACACAATGTTCATCCATCAGGCGGACAATTACGGCCTGGCGGATCTGCACCAGCTTCGAGGCCGCGTCGGTCGGTACAAACATCGCGCGTACTGTTACCTGCTGCTCGAAGAAGGAAAAACGCTGACCAGCACCGCCGCCAAAAGAATGAAGGCGATCGAGGAGTTCAGCGAGCTGGGGGCCGGTTTCAAAATCGCGATGCGCGATCTGGAAATTCGCGGTGCGGGCAACATTCTGGGCACCGAGCAAAGCGGTCACATCGCGACGGTCGGGTACGAGCTGTACTGCCAGTTGCTGGAAGATGCCGTGCGGACTCTGAAAAAGGAGCCGCTGCGGCGGAAGAAGCATGTGACGCTCGAACTGCCCGGCTCGATGTTTTTTCCGTCGTCGTACGTCCCGCCAGGCAAGGCGAAGATCGAGATCTACCGTCGGCTGGCGGCGATCGACTCGGTCGAAAAGCTCCGCGACTTCGAAGCTGAACTGCGGGACCGCTTCGGTCCTGTTCCGGAAGAAGCCGCCTTGCTGATTGCTCATCAGGAAGTGCAGATTCTGGCCAGACTCTGGCACATCGCGAGAATCAACCTTGAGGAAGGGTTCATCACGATGACCTACGAAGAGCGGCGATACATGAATCTGCTGAAAAATCGAGTTGGGCAGCGGTTCCGAATCGTCGACGAGAAGCAGGCCTGCTACCTGATGAAGAACCCGGATGCTCCGCCGGCACGACTGCTGAAGACACTGAAAAAGATGTTGCAGCCATTTTCTGACTGACTGTATAACCCGCATCCCTTCTCATTGATCACTCCTGTCGGGCTGTGCTGCGCTCTCAGAATCCCACCCTGATCCGCCCGGCAAAACTGGTCTCGACCCGTTCTGAATGGATGCAGAACCATGTTTTTCCGCATGGCTGTTGTGCTTTGCTTTTCACTTATCGTCGGTTGTCAGAAGCCTAAAATGCCGGGCTTTGTATCAAAGTTGACGAAAACCACGTCGGAATCCGACGAGAAAGCACCCCCGCGAACAACGTTTGCCAGCGGCGCTCCCAGCAGCATTCCCATGGGAGAGACCAATTATGAGGGCGAGTCTATTCAGCTAACGGACTACTCTGGGGACTCTGCTCCGGCAGAACTGTTTGGAGCAACGGTTGTTGCGACGGTCAACTCGCTGCCGATTTTCGCGGACGACGTTTTGCAGCCGCATACTTTGAACATTGAGAAAGCAGCGGAGCAGCTATCGCCGGCAGAATTGAACCGGCTCCGAGCCAAAATTATTCAGCAGGAACTGCCTCAGCACATCGAAAAAGCTCTGTTGATGTCTGCACTTCGCGAAGACATCGAAAAAGAGCAGTATGAGCAACTGACGACTCAGGTGAACAACCTCTTCGAAAAAGAAGTCGACAAGCTGAAAGAGCGGTACAACGTCGAAACAAAGATCGAGCTTGAACAGATTCTGGAAGAGCAGGGGACGTCACTGGACAGTCTGAATAACGCCTTCGCCGCGCGAGAACTTTCGATGTTTTACATCGGCCAGAAGTCGAAAGACGCAACGCGACTGAGCCGTCAGGAGCTGATGGACTGGTACGAGCAGAACAAGGCTCAGTACGCGATTGAAGCGGCAGTGAAATGGCAGCAGATTCGAATCAACAGTTCCGGTGACGGAGGTCGTGAAGCCGCATTTGCAAAGATGAAGCAGGCGATCGACGCTTTGCGAAACGGTGCGGAATTCGGAGCTGTCGCAAAGCAGTTCTCCGACGGACCAAAACGCGACACGGGAGGTCTCTGGGACTGGACCAAGCAGGGAAGTCTGGCGGACGAAAAGGTCGAACGAGCGTTGTTCGAAATCCCCGCCGGCAAGATCAGTCAACCGCTTGAAACAGGCTCGGCGTTTGTACTGGTCAAAGTTGTAGAACGCCGCGACGCTGGCTTCGTCCCCTTCGAAGAGGTTCAGGACAAGATCAACAACAAACTTCAATCCGAAGCTCGCCGCGACGCCGCGCAGAACGTGATCAAAGACCTGAATAACACGGCAACGATCTGGACAATCTTCGATAAGCAACCAGGCAGCTCGGCTCCGTCGGCTCCGGAAACGTTCTGAGTATGTGTCCGGAAAAACTTTCTGCTTTGCAGGAGGCCACTGCAGGCTTGCCCGGCAGTAAGTTGATTGCGACCTGACGCACGGTTGGTCGAGCCAGCAGTCGCCCCCGAAGTCACAGACACACACGCTGACCGGCCACTCGGCAGAGAAGGAATTCAGCCATGCGGATGCTACGGTTTCTCCACTCGATCTCTTTTTCTGTCGGTTTGACTGTACTTCTCTGCGGCGGAGCGGTTCTGCTCACGGAAAAGATCGTGATCTACCCGCACAAACGCTCGCTGCCGCTTCTTCAGTTGAACAAGGTGGAAGAAGCTGGCTTCAAGGCTCTGCATCAGTTGCCCGGCCTTCACCCTCGTCAGGGCATCACGCCGTCAGACTCCGTCGGTGGCGGCATGCTGGCTGCGGGATCGGTGATCTGTCTGCTGGCCGGAGGAGCGATGTGGCGACGTGCCGCGTAGCGTCGGTTGTGCGGTCTTCGTGATCCGCATCTGGTTTGCAGAGATTCGCTGAACGTGTTTGAGGGGTTTGACGAGTTGCCGGCAGCTTGCGGAACGTCATAGCGACGTTCAAGATGCGCCATTCTTCGGTCGGCCTTCAGAGACGGCAAGGATTCCAGCAAATTTCCCCTCTGCGACCAATCAGCATGCTGGCCTCAACGCGTTTCCTGAGCAGCTCTGGCAGGAACTTCAGCTTTGGACGAACAGCAGCGACAACGGCGAATCATTGAAGACCTCTCGGGGGACTTCAGCGGTGACCTGCGCTGCGACGACGTGGCCGTGGCCATGTACGCGTCGGATGCCAGCCTGTTCGAAGTCAGGCCGCTGGGCGTTGCCTGTCCGCGTGACGCTTCTGATGTCGCCACGCTGACTCGGTATGCCAGCGAAACCGACCTGCCACTCATCGCGCGCGGAGCCGGCACCAACGTCACGGGAGCAGCGCTTGGCGCCGGGTTAATCGTCGACTTCTCGCGATTTATGAACGAGATCGTCCTGGAGAGCGAATCGTCTGTCACTGTTCAGCCCGGCATCGTTTTGTCGAGGTTGAATCGCGAGCTTCGTAAGCGCGGTCGCTACTTTCCTCCGGACCCCTCGACGGCAGAAGTCACAACAATCGGCGGCATGGTGTCAGTCGATTCGGCTGGTTCGCGAGCCGTCCGAGTCGGCTCGACACGCGACCATGTGATCAGCCTGGAAATGGCCGTTGCCGGTGGCCACCTGCTGTACTTCGGAAAAGAGTCGCTCGACTTCCAGCGAGAGATGCCGTCGGATCAGCCAGCTGTGGCCAGCAATGCCACTCCAACCGACAGCCAGGTTGACCGTTCGCTGGCTGCGGCAACAGCTAAACGCGAGATCGTCAGTCGCTTGTCGAAACTTCTCGAAGATAACCGCGAACTCATCCGCGAGCATCAGCCGCCGCTGCTTAGAAACACCTGCGGGTACAACCTGCGCGGAGTCCGCAACAACGGAATCCTGAACATTCCTCAGCTCGTCGCCGGCTCAGAAGGCACTCTCGGCCTGATGACCGAGATCACGCTGCACACGTCGCCGCTTCCGGAATTCCGCAGTGTTGTGTTGCTTCTGTTCGGGAAGATGGAAGACGCGATCGATTCCGTACTCACCGTCACGTCGCAACAGCCCAGCGCGTGCGACCTGCTCGATCGTCGCCTGCTGATGCTCGGGCGGGAGAACGATTCACGATTCGCGAATTTCATCCCGCCGACTGCGGAGGCCGGATTGCTGGTCGAACAAACCGGCTACAGCGAACTGCAGGCTCGCGACCGGATCAACATGGTTATCTCGGCCGTTCTGGCGAAACATCCGAACGTTGAAATCGCTATTGAAGCCTGGGACTTTGACGGCGTTGAATTTCTCTGGGAACTGCCTCACCGAGTCGTCAGCCTGCTGGCTCGCATGCGAGGCGGAACTCGCCCGTTACCTTTCATTGAAGACGTCTCTGTTCCGCCGGAAGCACTTCAGGAATTCTTCGTTCGCAGTCAGCAGGTTCTCCGCAAACATGATGTCACGGCGTCGTTGTATTCGCACGCCGCGTCAGGCCAGATTCACATGCGACCCTTCATGAGCCATCCTCAGCAGAAGGACGGCCCCCGACTGGATGCTTTAATTCGAGACTTCAACGACGTCGCCATTTCACTCGGAGGAACAATCAGCGGCGAACACGGCGACGGGTTGTCTCGATCGGCGTATGTGAAGGATCAATACGGACCGTTGTATTCAGTGTTTCGTCAGGTCAAAGACATTTTTGATCCGCACAACCTGATGAACCCCGGCAAGATCGTGACCGAAGATGAGACTTTGCCGACGTCACGATTTCGTCCCGAACTGGTCGACGAAAATGGATTCATCCCCGCGAACGGACTGGTCCAGCTTCAGTTGAACTGGTCGCCCGAAGAACTTTCCGTTGTCGCTGAAACATGCAACGGGTGCGGAGTCTGCAAAACTCAACAGGAAGAATTGCGCATGTGCCCATTCTTCCGGAACGATCCCTCGGAAGAATCCAGCCCTCGCTCCAAAGCCAACGTGATGCGCAGCCTGGTCAGCGGCGCGACTGACCCGGCAACGCGATCGTCAACCGAATTTCAGAAACTGGCATCGCTCTGCTTCAACTGTCGGCAGTGCGAAATTGAATGCCCGACCAACGTCCGCATTCCCCACCTGATGATCGAAGCCAAAGCTCAGGCTGCTGAAGCATCGGGAACCGACCGCGCGACCTGGCTCCTGTCGCGAGCGCACTTCTTCGGCGCGCTTGGCTGCAAAACTTCGTGGCTGACGAATCAACTGCTCAACAATCGAGCCGCTCGATGGCTGATCGAAAAGCTGTTCAAGATTCATCGCGACCGCAAACTTCCAGGATTCGCTCACCGATCCTATCTCTCGACGTTGCCGCCAGAAGTAACCGACTCGGCACCAACTCCGCGACAGGAAGCGATCGTCTACTTCGTCGATCACTTTGCAAATTATCACGACCCGGAACTGGCCGAAGCCTTCGTTGCCGTCATGCACCATCACGGAATTCGCGTCCATGTTCCGGCGGGACAGGTCGGTTCCGGCATGGCGATGGTTTCGACGGGGGAACTGAATGCCGCTCGACGAATTGCTGAGGCAAATATTCGCGAACTGGCATCAATGGCCCGAGAAGGCCTTCCCATCGTCTGCACGGAACCTGCGGCGGCGATCTGTCTGAAGGAAGATTATCCGATGCTGGTTGAGCATCCGGACACGAGACTGATCGCCGGCCTGACCGTCGAAGCCGGCGCGTTCCTGCAGCAGCTCTTTCAGGACGGTCGCCTGAAGTCAGACTTCGCACCGCTTCCGCTGAAGATCGGGTATCACGAACCCTGCCACCTGCGAGCACTCAAAAATGGTCACACCCTCTGCAAACTGCTCGAACAGATCCCGGAGCTTGACATCCTGACGCTCGACAAAGGCTGCTCAGGCATGGCGGGAACATTTGGGCTGACGCGAGACAACTTTGAACTCTCCCTCGAAATCGGCCAGCCGCTCATTAACGAAATGCGAACACCCGACTTCGTCCTCGGCGCAACAGAGTGCAGCAGTTGCCGTCTCCAGATGCAGCAGGATTCGCCGATCGAAACGGTTCACCCGATCAAGCTGCTGGCCGCTTCTTATGGACTCATGCCAAAGCTGCAAAAACGGCTGATAAAGCTTGCGAATCCTGAATGTTAGTCGGCAGTGACGAACTCGAAGTTCGAGCCTCGTCGCACAGGCTGAGATTCAAGTTCCCGACCCGTGCAGAACGGAACCAGCGTTCGAGCAAACTGTCGAGCAATAATCTGGTGCCCCGCCCGGCCAGGATGCAGCCGATCCGGCAGCAACGATTCAAGGTCTTCTCGACCGACGAATTCGTCGTACAGTTCGATCAGTGGCAGGTTGTACTTTTCGGCCACCCCGCGAGCCGCTTCGGCGTAGGGGTGCATCGTCTTCCAGGCCGGTTGTCCGTTTTCACAAACATCCAGACGCGGTGGCGGAGTGCAAAGTATCGGTCGAACGTCGATCGCCAGCGCCTTCTCAGTCAGTTGTTGCAGGTTCTCTGCGTACCGATCCGGAGAATTGCGAAGCCGGCTTCCTGGTGGTCGAGCGTCGTTCAACCCCAGCGAAATCACGATGACATCGGGAGATAGCCGAGCGACCATTCGGTCAAATCTTCGCAGAGCGTACCCTGTGTCCGCTCCATCGAGCGCGCTAGCCCGAATGTTCAAATGCGCCCCGGCATCCTTCAGTTGAGACCGAAGAAGTGACACGTAACAGCTCTGGTCATCAACTCCACTGAAGCCAGCGCCGACGGTGACAGAGTCACCCAGTAGTAGCAGTTCATCGCTCATCAGTCGTGCATCCATGAAAGGAATCGGCGAAGTGGCCAGAACTCCTATGCACAAAGTGAGCCAAAACAAAGCGCCGAAAAAGCGCCGACACCTCAAACCATTAAGAGCGAATAAGTTATACCATCGAGTCTCAATAAAACTCGCATTCGGCGCCGCGCCGATTCAGCGCCGATTCGAGTGTCGGCACGCTGACTGTCGGATACTGTCGTAGTTGCAAACAACTGATTCGAAACGGCCTCTCGCAGCATTCAGAAACAGGCTCAGCGCGCAGGACACTCGTTAATTTCTACAGGAGCGATCCTTTGCGCGGGACGAAATTATCGTTCGCCCGTCTCTGCAGCAGCGTTTGAGTCGCTGTCAGCTGGCGACTCTGTTTCAGCCCCTGACTGCGGACGGCTGTCCTTAAACAGAACAAAGAAGATCACCATTACGACAGCGGCGGCCCCGGCAGGAATCGTCCAGATTCCTTTCCAGTCGATCGCTTGGAGAGCTGACAGCTGCAGTGCGGCAGCTTCGTCTTGAATTGGCTTCTTATCTTCGTCCGTCATTCCATCCGTGATGGTGTCGAGCAGCGCGGTTGCCTTGTCGTTGAGTTCTGCCGTTTCTGGTGGCGTGTAGTGGGCCTCGACTCTCCCTGCGACCTGAGCACCGATCATCATTCCAAGGCCAAGAGTGAACAGAACGAGCAGCCCCTGCGCCTGACTACGGATCGCCTTGGGAGCGACCTGATCGGTGTAAATCTGGCCGGTCACGAAAAAGAAGTCGTAGCAGATCCCATGAACCGTCACGCCTAGAAGAAGCATCCAGGTGACATGGTCAGGAGTTCCAATCGCGAAGAGGACGTATCGAGCGACCCAGGTGGCCATCGCCACAAACAGCATCATCTTGACGCCAAGCCGCTTGAAGAAGAAAGGCATCAAGAGCATGAATAAAATTTCGGACATCTGCCCGAAGGTCATCTTGAAGGCCGTGTCAGTGACCTCGCCAGCGACAAGGGTTCGCTCTGCCATCTGGTAGTAGAAGGCCAGCGGAATACAGATCAGGAACGAGCAGACGATGAAGACCAGATACGACGGATTCTTCAGCAGAACAAAGGCGTCCAGCCCCAAAGCATCTCTGGCTTCGAATTTCTGTCCTTTTGCAGGCGGAGGCGTGTGAGGCAGGGTCAGGCTGTAAAGCCCCAAACCGACGCTTGCGTAAGCTGCCAGCTGGAACATCATTGTGTCACTGCCCCAGCCCTGCCAGCTGAGTACAAGGCCGGCAACGATCCAGCCGATCGTGCCGCCGACCCGGATAATCGGGAACTGCTTCTCGGAATCTGTCACGCTGTGCATCGCCAAGCTGTTGGTCAGAGCCAGCGTCGGGTAGTAGCAGAACATGTGCAGGAAGAACATGAAATTGATCGCGTCCGGCGACGGACTCTCGCCGCCCATCAAATTTAACGCTGCAAACATGGCGGCTCCGCCAAGAATATGCATGAGGGCCAGAACTCGTTCGGTGGCGAAGAATCGGTCGGCGATCATTCCGACGAAAAACGGCGAGATAAGACCGGCGATCGGTCCTACTGAGTAGGTCCAGCCGAAGTCGGCTCCCGTAAAGCCAAGCGGCGTCAAGGCTCGCGGAGCGGTCACGTACCACGCTCCCCAGATGAAGAACTGGATGAACATCATCGTGAAGAGTCTGACGGTAAGCATCGGCGGGCCTTTCAGGAATCGAACTCAAACATCAGGGCTGGCAATTTCTTCCGCAAGTGCCTTCAGCGGAAGAGTTTGTTTCGTTCCCGATGATGGCGTTTGAAATTCGCATCGGCAAGTCACGATGCCTGTCAGTAAGTCGCCAATCCGTAATTCAAATCGCCAGCCCTTGGGGGAAGAGAATCACTACAATCCTCATAATGCGCACAATTCGAATATTGACTACACTCTCCGTTTTTCCTATTTTGACATAGTCTGCCGCTTGTAGCGGAGACAGAGAGACACCTTCTTTGAGAGAGATTCAGGAGACAGGCAATGAAAATTCTGAAGAGGTTGTGGGCGGACGAAATTGGGGTCGTGATGTCGGCTGAAACCGTCATGCTCGGGACAATGGGAGTCCTGGCGATGACGGCTGGCATTGGCACAATGGCGACCGCTGTGAACAGCGAACTCGGCGAAATGGGACAGGCATTCCGCGGCTTTGACCAGAGTTTCTCGGCTCCCGGATTCCGGACGTCTTTCGGTGGAAGCATTGGTGGCGCGGGCGGTTTCAGTGGCAATTCCACTGGCCTGTCGGGTACGAGGGGATCGGGCTACACGCAGCAGTCTGCCGCTGTTTCACAGGCGCAGCTCGAAATTCAATTCCAGCAGATGCAGGCCGTTGATCAGGAATTGGCGGGGCGAGTGATTCAGCGACTTGACGCCGCTCAGCTTCAGCAGTTGCAGCAACTCTCGGAACTGCGCGATGGCGTTTGTAGCGGGTCGTCACTCTAAACAGTTTATTGACCAGGATCGCTGAGCTGTCGGCTGTTTGCGGAGTCGCTGGCGACGATCATGAAATAAGAAAAGCCTCATCCATTTCGCTATGGATGAGGCTTTATTTTTGAGGCTGCATTCAGTGGCTCCGCGGGCCTTGGATGATTGAAGACTGAGTTCTGCCGTTGCGAGCAGTTTTCAGTCATCGTCAGAATTCCCTCGTGATGAGAATTCCGTTGCTTCAAAATTCCTCTGGCGCGGGTCCGTCAAACGGGCTGAAAGTCGCCCATCACATCTCTCAGTCGGTTTCGAGCGGTGTGCAGTCGCCGCTTGATCGTACCGATCGGGCTGCTGAACGAGTCGCTCATTTCCTGCAGAGACTGGCCGTGGATGTAGAACGCAACCAGAGTGTCACGATCAAGTTCCTTCAGCCGCGTCAGTCCTGACCAGACCTGCTGAGCCTGTTCGGTCTTCAGTACCTTTTCCACAGGTGAAACCGTGTCCGCTCGGAAGCTGTCAAACGTTCCTGATTCGACCAGTGCTTCCTTCGGACGTCGTACGATCCGGTTGATTGCCATTCGGACGGCGATCTGCCGAAGCCAGCCAGCGAACCGTTCCGGCTCACGCAACTGACCGATCTTCCGCATCGCTCGGATGAAGATTTCCTGAGTCAACTCGAGAGCCTCAGCGTTGTCTCGCAATCTTCGCAGCACGATGCTGTAAACAGTCGGCTCAAACGCTTCGACCAACAGGCCGAAAGCCTCCCGATCCTGGTCCTGAGCCAGCCGAACCAACTCGATCATTCGAGTATCTTCCATCTTAATCTACCTCGTTTTATCTGAACCTCGACGCGATGCGCCGCGGCATTTGGTTATGAAAAATTCAGGCGTTTTGAAGAGTATTTGCCTGAAGTCGAATCGTCGTGAGCTGGCCTTCGACCCTCGGATCGCTGCCTGGAAACGCGAATTCCCAACTGGCAGGCGAGCTGGTGACCTCGGCCGTTCGTCGCATGACGGGCTGCCTTTCGAGCCTGCTTCAGGTGTCTGTCGAAGTTGCGACTGCGAATGGCTTCGCAAAGGCGAGTGCATGCAGAAACGCCTGCAACTTCGGAGGACAATGAAGCGAGCCGAGTCGACTGAGATCGAGGTTTCAATCTGAAGCATTCAGAAAGAGATCGAGCCAGCACGACCGAAAGTGAGGATGCTCGGAAGTTTCAGTCGTCAGCGGTTTGCTGCGTGAGCGAACTGCCTGAACTGAGCCACCGGGCTCCCCAGCCTGCCTTGACCTGATTTCTACGAAACGTCTCGAAAGGTGACTCGCAGAGTTGGGTCAACTGCTTCAGCTCGAGAGAGCTTTCAGCACGACAAGCCGTCCCCATATGGGGGCGGGCACACTGGCCGCAGCTGACCTGGCCGCCGGCGCCGGACAGGCCCCTTGCCAGGATTCCGAATAATGTCCCGATAGATGGGACGGCATCGGACAGCCACATGAATCACTCATTGACGCCATTAGCGAGGCATCGGACGAGCGTTTCGAGGCGCAGTCCCGGTGCTTCAAACGACGTTCTACGCGCTCGACACGTACGCCATTGACCAGAATACCAGCTGTCGTGGCATTGATTTGGGTCGGCTGAATCGTGTTGATCTGTGCGTTAAACATCGGAGCACCTTTGCGGGTCTTCCCGCGGACAAAGGATGTTGGCTCTGTGAACCTTTCTGATTTTACTCAGAGCCGGTTGCCGCCGATCGGGATCACTGTCTGAGTTACTCAGGCCGAACTGTGGCCAGGTTGAGCGTGTCAGTGATCGAATCGAAGGCGAAATTTGGTCGCCGCACCATGCGGCGTTGAGAGGAGCCCTTTCATCAGGCTGCTGATGATACAGTCTGTACCGACTCCTGGCCGCTCTGACCAGAACAATCGACGACTGGTTCGCGGAAATGGCAAGCAAACTTTAAAAGTTTTCGAGATTACCGAACGTCGCCCGGCAGGATCGATGAGATCCCGGAGGTTTTGACACCCAGGTAATACACAGAAAGGCACAGAAAACAGGTCATTCTTCCGTGTCATTCCGTAACTTCCGTGGTTCATCCCTCCAGTCTGTTTTCCTCTAAATAAAGAGTCGCAGATTTCACGGATAAACGCGGATGGCTCCACGAAGCATCCCAATTATCTGTGCGAATCCGAGCCTATCCGTGGCCCGACCGAACATTTACGACCGAACCAAAGAGACGTCATTCATAGTCCACATGGACGAGGTACAGCCCGTTCGGCGGAGCCGTGTCGCCCGCTTCGGACCGAGCCATTGAGGTCAGGATTCGCTGAATGTCGCCGCCGTTCCAGCGGCCTCGACCGACGGGAACCAGGGTGCCGACGATCGCCCTGACCATGTTGTAGAGAAATCCGTCGGCGACGATTTCCAGCCAGACAAAGTCGCCGGTGTCGTCGTCCGACGGCTGCTG
>JADHNX010000064.1 GCA_016779365.1 Planctomycetaceae bacterium | reverse complement strand
ACTCGACTTTGCAGTTCGGCAGGCGTTTCCGAAGCTTGTCGACCGATTCTTCGGAGAGAGCTGTGTGTTTGAGGTTGAGACGAGTGAGACCAGTCAACGAAGCCAGCGATTTGACCACTGCGTCAGTAATGTCGGTGCCTTCGAGGTCGAGATCGGACAAAGCGGTCAGCGCGGTCAGGTGAGAGATGCCGGCGTCTCCAACCGAAACGTAAGGCAATTGCAGGCTCGTCAGGTCCTTGCATCGAGACAGCGATTCCAGACCCTCGTCGGTCGCCATCGTGCTGCCGATGTTGAGAAACCGAAGTTCTTTCAGGCGAGTGACCTGCCTGAGATGGCTGTCCTTTAATCGGCTGCCTGACAGATTCAGGTGCCGGATCGATTTTCCAGACGCCAGCAGGCGAAGGTTGTCGGGAGTAAGAATCTGCACGCCGCTCAGGTCGACTCCTACGATCGTGTATTGGCTCTTCGGCAACGGATCGCTGGCTTTGACGACGGATTCTCCGGCGTTTGTTTCAACGCGAATTTCCCCGGCGGCAACACGAACCCAATCAGTCAACGGGTCGCCGGTCGTCAGAAACGACGACGGCGGCGGAAGGGCAACGATCTCCCCCGTTGTGATGCCGGAATTCTGATCGATTGAGTCTTTCGATGTTGCCGTGTCGTGCTTCTTTGCGGACGGAGGCTTCGGTCCAGGCTTCTTTTCCGGCGGGCCTGAACCCTGCGAAAGCACGAACAGAACGATGCCGACCATGGCGGCGGCTGTTCCCAATGAAATGGCCAGTGGAGCAAAGTTTTTCTGCCGTCGACGGACGAATGGACGTGCCGAGCCAACAGGCTCGCGGACAACAACGGCCTCGCTGTTAAGGTCCGCCACAAAGACATTCAGAGTTTCGTCAGCCTGAGCGTCGAGAGTCGGCAGATCCAGGCCGGTGAGTGGTGGTGACGGCTCTGGTTCCGGCTGAATTTCCAGCGATTGCGGATCCGCCGCAAAAGCTTCCAGGACAGCGGCAACTTCGGCGGGCGTCTGAAATCGCTGAGCCGGATCACGGTGCAGCATTTTTGCGACAATATGCACCAGCACCGGCGGAAGCTCTGGCCGATACACACTGACTGGCGGAGCGTCTTTATTGATTCGTTCGAGCAGCTTTTCCATAACATTTTCGCCGGTATACGGCAGCTCGTTGCAGAGCAGTTGAAAAAGCGTGACGCCAAGCCCGTAAATGTCAGAGCGGATATCGACCGTGCTGGAACTCATGGCCTGCTCGGGCGACATGTAATCGGGCGAGCCCATAATCTGGCCGCTGCGCGTGACTCCGCCGTCTGCGGCTTCGAAGTTTGCCGGTCCGGAAGTGGCGAGTTCGTCCTGATAAGCGACTCGCGCAAGCCCCAGATCTAGAATCTTGATCAGCGGCTGGCCGGTTTTGGAATCTTTAGTCACCAGCAGATTGGACGGTTTGATGTCGCGATGAACGATGCCCCGCTCGAACGCATGCTGAAGTCCCAGAGCCGCCTGACGAATGCATTCGCAAGCGAATTCGACGGAAACCTGGCCATGTTCTTTGACGACAGCCTTCAGATCCCGCCCGGAAAAATACTCCATCACCAGAAAAAAGCGGTTGCCGATCTGGTCGGCGTCGATGGCCCGGACGATGTTCGGGTGATTGAGGCTGGCGGAAAACGCAATCTCCCGCTCAAAACGAGCCCGAGCGACGCCATCGTCGTGAAGATTGGTCGCCATCACCTTGAGAGCGACTTCGCGCCGCAGCGTGGTACTCTCAGCTTTGAGAACCGCTCCCATGCCGCCCTGGCCGAGAACGTCCATCAGCTTGTACTTGCCCAGGTACAGTTTGCTTTTGCCAGCCAGAAGCTGGCGGGCCTGCCACTCGGTCAGCCATTCTCGAAGGATCAGATCACGAGCAACGCTGACGGCGTCTGAGTCTGCAGCCAGAGACGCCGCCAAAGCCACCTGCTCTGGTGCGAGCAGATTGCTGCGACGCAGAGTCGTCATGAATGACTCAGCGGCGTTGCCAGACATGATTGAGAGCGTTTGCTGAGGAATTGGAGTGGGGAATTCTGGAGGGCGACTCAGGCAGGATCGACCAGCATACACCGTCCATCCGTTGGTCCGCGATGCCTTTTCTGCAACAGACGACTTCCCGGAGGTCGCTGCGGACAGCTCGTGCTCACGGTAATTCGAATGAGCAGATCGTTCGAGACGGGACGCGAGGGCATCTTGATTGACAGCTTGCTCACGTTCGAATCGAGCTGCGGCTCAGACGAGCTACTCACTCAAAGCATCGGCGGATGAAAATACCCCTACCGAACTGGCAACACGCGATTTGCTGAGACCCGTGACGTTATAAAGTGGGAGCCTTCTGCCCGGGATGTGACGTCCGAACGAATCGGCATGCCCCATGGCCGAACAAGGAAGTTCCCTTTTTAGTCATTCTTGTAGGGTCAACAGCGTTTGGCGTGTGTGCCAGACCTCGGTAGAGGTACGGACCAATGCTAGCTCGGCACCCACTGCTCAGCAACAACTGAGTCAGCAGGATTCCTGCAAATTCTCATTCCGCAGTTCCAGCGTTCCGGAGAGACTGTTTCTTTGCAGATCGCGCCGTCGACCTGCCACATCAGTTCGCAATTCCGCCTTCGACTGGCCCGGCTAACTGCTCGATTTTAACAACGTCGAGAAGTACTCAAATCAGATCTGAGAAATTGTGCAAACAACTGCAGTCGGTCTTTTGACACTCCGATACGGGATCGATATCGTCCTGCCCGCTCCGGAGGAAGTTCTCTCAGGAGTGAGCGATGACAGATTCAGACGACCGCAGAGCGACATCCAATGCCATGCGTTGGGCTTCGCAGGTGACATCCCTCGGGATGGAACTGGCCGTTCCTGCCGGAGCGGGAGTCTGGCTGGATTCAAAATATGGAACTTTGCCGGGATTCACTCTCGTCGGAGTTTGCTTCGGAAGTTATCTGGCTTTTCGAGGCCTGCAACAACTTCTTCGCGATCTCGAAAAATGAGTTCCACGCCCGAAGACACTGGCGACCAACCGAGCAGCAGTATTTCTCCTGATACGGTCCGACTGGTGTCTGAGAGTTTGGGTTTTGCGTTTCTTCTGGCCGGCCCAGCGTGGCTGGTCGCGGGAGCCAAGGGATTGATCGGCTTGGGTGTGTCGGCTTTGCTGTGCACAGCGCCGGGCTGTCTGGTTGTTGCGTTTAAGGGGCTGGTCGGCGAAACGCAGGCCACTCTCGTTCTTGCCGCGGGTGGATTCAGGATGTTCTTCGTCCTGCTCGGCGCTCTTGGAGCGAAGTTCGCCGTAAGCGGATATGGATTGAAAGAGTTTTTTATCTGGCTGGCACTGTTTTATTTGTTCATGCTTGCGATTGAGACGACAGCTCTTCTCGCGGCAACTGACAATCCGAAAACGGACCGGCAAGCTGATTGAGTTGTAGCTGGCAGGCTGTATGGCTCGTGGGAAGTTCCTGAGAACAGACTTATGCTTTTTGCTGCCGGACAAGATCATTTTCACCATGTGCGGGATTTCCCGTTCTTCGAGTTGCCGTTGCGTATTGGAACGGCGATCGATTCGCATGGCCATACGGTGTACGGGATTCCGCTTCCTGAAATAGCGGGTTTTCAGATTACCAAGTTCATGGTGCTGCAGGTTGCTGCAGGTTTGTTGACGTTTTTGATCTTTCGAGGGCTGGCTAAGCGAGTCCGTTCCGGGGAGCCAACAAAAGGTCGATTCTGGAACTTCTGGGAATCAATCGCCCTTTATATTCGAGACGAAGTTGTTCGTCCGACAGTGGGTGACGGCCATCACCATCACGATGAGCATGGCGATGAGCATCACGATGGTGGGCACGGAGGAAACAACGGTCACGGCCACGCAACTACTGGACATTACGCTGATCAGTTTCTGCCATTTATCTGGACGTGCTTCTTCTACATTCTGTTCTGCAACCTCCTGGGTGCAGTTCCAATGCTGGGCTCACCCACAGGTTCGCTCAGCGTGACTGGCGTACTGGCGGTTTCGGTATTCGTCTTCAATCTGATCCAGGGGACAAAGCAGTTTGGCTTTGTCGGGTTCTGGAAGAATCAGTGTCCGGACTTAGGGCTCGACGGTTTATTAGGTGTAGTAATCGGCTTGGGCGTCTGGAGCATTGAAGTTGTCGGACTATTCATCAAGCACGGCGTCCTTGCCGTTCGACTATTTGCAAACGTAATGGGTGGTCACACTGTTATCGGTGTGATCCTTGGGTTTATCGCGGCGGACGGCGTCGCGGGAACCATGCTCCAGGGGCTTGTAATTCCGGCGAGCATTGGTGGTCAGATTTTTATTGGGTTGCTTGAACTGTTCGTTGCGTTTCTGCAGGCATATGTGTTTGCTTACTTGTCGACGATCTTCCTGTCTGCAAGTCTTCATGCACACTGATCTGGTATGAACTTCCGAGGGGTTGTCCCTCGTTTTCGCTGCAAAATTTTCAGCAGTGGCCTTTTGATCAAAGGAGATCGACCGAGATGGGTGAATTTCTGACTTCGGCAGCGTTTGGTGCCGGTATCGTCATGCTGGGTGCCGGTTTCGGTATCGCTAAGATCGGTGCAGCAGCAGTTGAAAGCATGGCACGTCAGCCGGAAAAAGCTGCCGACATTCGTGGAGCCATGATCGTGGCCGCCGCTCTGATTGAAGGTGCGACATTCTTCGCGCTGATCGTCTGCATCGCCAAATAGTTTAGCACTGCCTGTGGTGACGTGGGCAGACTGGCGTTGTTCTTCCGTTTCTGTAATGCGACTTGCAGGGTGCGCTAATGCACGCTTTTCGCTTCCATCGTACTGGGCTTCTGTTGCTGGCGGGGTTTGTCTTCGCAGCAGCGGTTGTATCTACCACTGATCTTTCTGCAGCCGATGCAGGTCATGAGGTCGTCGAAGGCGATCATGGTGACCACGGCGGCGCTGAGACCGGTGTTCCGATGCAGCCTCAGAACGACTTGGTTTTGTGGACGGTTGTCACGTTCGTACTCTTCCTTTTTGTTCTGAAAAAGGTTGCTTGGGGGCCTCTCATTGAAGGTCTCGACAATCGTGAATCGAAGTACAGAAAGTTGCTGGAAGATGCTAAAGCTGACCGCGACAAGGCTGTCGCGATGCTCGCAGATTACGAGCAGAAGCTGAAGGCTGCTCAGGGACAGGTGGATGAGATTATCGCGGAAGCTCGGCGTGATGCTGAGCGAACAAAATCAGATATCCTAGCCACCGCACAGCAGGATGCTGAGGCTACTCGCAAGCGGGCGCTCGACGATATCGGTCGTGCCCGTGATCAGGCAGTCGCAGAATTGTTCGAGCATGTGCGAGCAAACGTCGTTGCTGCTACGGAGAAAGTGCTTTCCCGCAGTCTGTCTGATGCAGACGACCAGAAGCTGATTGATGACGCTCTGGCTGAGATGTCAGCGGCTCAAGGGTAAGCTCAATTGACGCCGCAGGGCGTATTACTGGCAGGTTGCTCTGTCATATGAGGTGAGGTCGGAATGGCGGACGTGCCCGAAAATTCTCGGATAGACAGCGTGCTGGACGATCCCGGTACGGTGGCAATTGCACGTGTTTATTCGGAAGCATTTCTCAATGCAGCCGGAGAAAACGCCGCAGAAGGGATTGAAGAGTTTTCTTCTCTCCTTCAGGATGTCCTTGCCGCGAATCCTCAATTCGAGTCCATGCTCATCACGGGTTTGTCCAACCGCGATGAAAAACTCGGGTTCATTGATCGGGTAATTGCGCCGCACAGCAGCGAGTTCTTTGCAAACTACTTGCGAGTGCTCGCACAGCACGATCGACTTGATCTGCTGAAAGAAATTCTGGCATCTGCCAGGCTTGAGTTTGAGAAACGAAACGGTCAGCAACGCGTTCAGGTCGTCAGTGCCAAACCTCTCAACGAGGCGACAATGGCTCGTGTTAAACAGCGAGTTGCTGCTGCCTTTAGTTTCGAACCAATTATTGAACCTCAAACGGATCCGGGGCTCATCGGTGGTATCGTGATCCGTGTCGGAAACAGTGTCTACGATGGCTCGATTCGTTCGTGGCTGAAACAGCTCGCGAAGTCGATGCATCAGGGGAGTCTCCATGAAATTCAAAGCGGACGAGATCGCTTCAGTCATCCAGAAGGAGATTGAAGACTTTCGCGGTCAGGTTGAGACCAGCGAAGTCGGTCGTGTTCTTGAAGTCGGCGATGGTATTGCGCGCGTGTATGGTCTGCAGTCGGCCATGGCGGGTGAAATGGTCGAGTTCCAGAACGGCGTCCGCGGGTTGGTATTCAACCTTGAGGAAAACTCCGTCGGCGTGATTCTGCTCGGCCCCTTCCGCGACATTAAGGAGGGCGACGAAGTCAAGACGCTGGGGGCGCTGCTGTCTGTTCCAGTTGGGGAAGCATTGCTGGGGCGAGTCGTCGACCCGCTGGGCAACGCTCTCGACGGTAAAGGACCTGTCGTTACCAGCGAAACTCGCCCCGTCGAAACGATCGCTCCGGGCATTGCTGGTCGTCAGCCGGTTAAGCAGCCGTTGCAGACAGGTATTAAAGCTGTCGATTCGATGACGCCGATTGGTCGTGGTCAGCGAGAACTGATCATTGGTGACCGGAAAACCGGAAAAACAGCCGTCGCGATCGACACCATCCTTGCTCAAAAGGGTGGAGACGTCATCTGCGTCTATGTCGCCAGTGGCCAGCGAGCATCTAACGTGGCTGCAGTTGTGGAAGCTCTGGAGAAGAACGGTGCGATGGACTACTCGATCGTAGTCTCAGCCTCTGCTTCTGATCCGGCACCACTTCAATACATCGCCCCATACGCCGGTGCCGCTATCGCGGAACACTTCATGTACCAGGGCAAGCACACGCTGATCGTTTACGATGACCTGACAAAACAGGCTCAGGCTTACCGTGAATTGTCACTGCTGATGCGTCGTCCTCCGGGCCGTGAAGCTTATCCTGGTGACGTGTTTTACTGTCACAGCCGCTTGCTTGAGAGATCGGTCAAACTGAGCGACGAACTCGGTGGCGGGTCGATGACAGCACTGCCGATTATCGAAACACAGGAAGGTGAAGTTTCGGCTTACATTCCGACTAACGTGATTTCGATTACCGATGGTCAGATTTACCTTGAGCCAGACTTGTTCTTCGCAGGGGTTCGACCGGCCATTAACGTCGGTATCTCGGTTTCACGTGTGGGCGGTAACGCTCAGACGAAGGCTATGAAAAAAGTTGCTGGTTCTCTTCGACTTGACCTTGCAGCCTTCCGTGAACTGGAAGCCTTCGCTCAGCTTGGTACCGATCTCGACAAGGCGACACAGCAGCAACTCGATCGCGGTTACCGCATGGTTGAGTTGTTGAAGCAGCCCCAGTTCCAGCCTCTGCATTACGCCGACCAGGTCTTCAGTATCTTTGCCGGTACGAATGGATTCTTCGACGCGGTGCCGGTGGATAAGGTGCTGGAAGTCGAGCAGGAAATGATTCGGTTCATGAGAGAGCAGAAATCAGAGGTCCGTGACGCGATGGTCGAAACGGGCGAGCTGGATGCCGAAGCTTTGACGGCAGCTCTGACTGAGTTTGCGAAGACTCTCGAAGGCCGATTCGAAGAAGAATAGAAGCTGTAGGGTGCGTCTCGACGCACCGCAGAATCTCATACTGGTGCGTCAAAACGCACCCTACCGGGACGGGAAGCGATGGCCAAAGCCAGAGCGATTGTTAAACGCCTGAAGGCGGTTAAAAACATCCGGAAGATCACCCGGACCATGGAATTGATCGCGACCGCGCGATTCAAAAAAGCCATGGACCGGGCGACGGAAGCTGCTTCGTACACGAAAAAAATCTCAGAGATCGTCGCGGACCTGTCAAAAGCAGACCTCAGCTTCAGTCATCCGCTGCTGACTCAGCCGGAAGAACAAACAAAGAATGTTCTTCTGGTCATGACCTCAAATCGAGGCTTGTGCGGTGGTTACAACTCCGCAGTGTTGAGACACGTTACCGCGCGTCTTAAAGAAGCGCGGTCCAGCGGAGAAGAACTGACGATCGAAGTCGTCGGAAAACGTGGGATGAGCTATTTGAAGTTCCAGGAAATGGAGTATTCAAAAGCCTATACCAATTTCGAGGACAAGCCCCGGTACGACGAAGTCGAAGAGATTGCCGATCGCTATATCGACGGATTTGTCTCAGGCAATATCCACCGGCTTGATGTCGCTTATACGCGTTTCGAAACTGTTTCGAGACAAACCGCCGTACTTGAAACTTTGCTTCCGGTTGGCTCAATCGGTGACGATGACGAAAATGCTGCGGAAGAAGCTGGGCAGGGAATCGATTATGAATTCCTGCCTTCACCTGAAGATATCCTCGAAGAAATTGTGCCGGCGGCATTTAAGGCTCGGCTTTTTAAATGCTTCCTTGACTCAGCCGTGAGCGAGCAGATTGCTCGAATGGTCGCGATGAAAGGGGCTACCGAAAACGCTGGCGACATGATCAGCACGCTGTCGATGCAGTACAACCGGGCACGGCAGTCGCAGATTACGTCAGAGCTCAGCGAGATTATCGGCGGAGCGGCGGCACTCGATTAGAGTACTGAAAAGACAGCGTAGTTTTGCCAGTTGGCTGCAGTGAGTCGGCTTACTGGTTTGTAACAGAACTTCACGACAATCGATCATACGACGAAAGCCATCGATCATGTCGACGACAGCAGCACAAACAAAAACTGGTCGTGTCACTCAGATTATCGGTTCAACATTTGATGCCGAGTTCGATGAAGGCCATTTGCCGGAAATTTACAACGCCGTGCTTGTGGACACCGAAATCAAGGGTGTTCATGTCAAAGTAACTGGCGAAGTCCAGCAGCATCTCGGCGGAAGTCGCGTTCGCTGTGTGGCGATGGGCTCAACAGATGGGATGGCCCGAGGGATGGACGCCGTTGACACCGGGCTTCCGATTACGGTTCCGGTTGGAAAAGAAACCTTGAGCCGCGTCTTTAACGTCACCGGCGATCCCATCGACGGGCGCGGACCTGTCACTACTGAAGAGCGGTGGCCGATTCACCGGAGCGCTCCGGCACTTGAGGACCTGAGTTCCAAGACCGAAATCTTCGAAACGGGTATTAAGGTTATCGACCTGCTAACTCCGTTTGTTCGTGGCGGTAAAGCTGGTCTGTTCGGTGGTGCGGGTCTTGGTAAGACCGTCATCCTGACCGAGCTGATTGCTCGAATCGCGAGTGCTCACGGTGGTTACTCGGTGTTCGCGGGAGTTGGTGAGCGAACACGTGAAGGAAACGACCTTTGGCTCGAAATGCAGGAAACCAAGATCGGCGACACGGGGCGTTCAGTTATTGAGCAAACAACAATGGTCTTCGGCCAGATGAACGAGCCACCGGGCGCTCGTCTGCGTGTTGCTCTGACAGGTCTGACGATGGCTGAATGGTTCCGCGACGCAACCGGAGCAGACACGCTGCTGTTCGTTGATAATATCTTCCGCTTCTCGCAAGCTGGTTCAGAAGTTTCTGCACTTCTTGGCCGTATGCCGAGTGCGGTGGGTTATCAGCCGACGCTGGGAACCGAACTTGGTGGTCTGCAAGAGCGAATTACGTCGACCAAGAAGGGTGCGATCACGTCGGTGCAAGCCGTTTACGTTCCGGCAGACGATCCGACCGACCCGGCGCCAGCAACCGCCTTCAGCCATCTCGACGCATTCCTCTATCTGGAACGAAAGATCGCTGAGAAGGGTATCTATCCGGCTGTGGATCCACTGGCATCTTCCAGCCGAGTGCTCGACCCTCTGTACGTTGGGGATCGACACTACGCAGCCGCTCGTGCCGTTCAGCAAATTCTGCAACGGTATCGAGAACTTCAGGATATCATTGCCATTCTTGGTGTGGATGAACTGGCGGAAGAAGACAAGCTCGTCGTGCATCGTGCTCGTCGAATTGAGCGATTCCTGTCTCAGCCGTTCCTTGTTGCTGAAGTGTTCACAGGCAAAGCCGGTAAGATCACCCCTCTTGAAGAGACGATCACCAGCTTCGAAGAAATCTGCGCCGGCAAATGGGACCATCTTCCAGAAGCCGCCTTCATGTACGTCGGTGGCGTTCAGGAAGCAGCAGAGCAGGCTGAGCGAATGGCGGCAGCGGTCAAGTAGTCGAGTTCTAAACTCGACGAGAAAAGAGGCACTGCCCCACCACAAACAGACTGGTGTTTCAGAGGGTGCGGGCAACAAGGTAAAGCAGACTCATGGCAAACGAACTTCAACTCATCGTTGTGACTCCCGAAACCACAATTG
This sequence comes from Planctomycetaceae bacterium, assembly GCA_016779365.1. Classification (GTDB taxonomy): domain Bacteria; phylum Planctomycetota; class Planctomycetia; order Planctomycetales; family Planctomycetaceae; genus JABMPE01. Next base: position 1,911 of record JADHNX010000064.1, on the reverse strand, counting down.
TGGACGAGCCGGTGAGTGCGCTTCGTTTTCCGTTGTTTGACGGACAAGCTGGAGTTCTGCCTGGTCGTGCACCGCTCGTTGGCCGTCTTGGCTGCGGTGAGTTGAAGCTGTCTGCCGTGTCAGGTGAGCGGTCGTATTTTGTTGATGGTGGCTTCGTTCAAATCAACGGAAAGACGGTTACATTGCTGACATCCCGTTGCCTGGCCAGCAGCGAGATCGATTCCGACGCCGCACGAGCCGAGCTTGCTGAAGCGACAACGCGTCCGGCTGCTAACGATGCCGATATTGACGCTCGCTTCCGTGATCAGGACCGCGCCCGAGCGATGCTCTCACTGAAGAAGTGAGTGGCCGTCTGGCTGAGCTGATCGCGTAACATTTTTCGAAAACCTGCATTTGGTTTCGCGCGTTTGCTTTCTCTGATGATTGTTCCCTGGCAAACTGTGACGACCGTGGATGTCCGAGTTTGGTCGCCACGATTCGAGATCAGGTTTGCAGCACTTGGGGACCGCTGTTCGGTCGACGGGTTCACGGCAGTATTCGTGAAGTCAGCGTCGGCAGGCGCCCGGGCAAGACAGGAATCATCAGCAGGATGTCGCGTTCACATCTAATCATGTCGTGGGTGACGTCCGCTGTCCTGCATTCAGGAGTGCTCGCGATTCTGGGGGCGGCGCTGACGGCGATTCCCTTCGTTGCTCCTGAGGTTTCTGGAAGTCGTATCGTCGTGATGTCGAGCATGGCCGAGGTCGCTTCGCCCGAGGCTATGGTACAGAAAGTCGAGCACACACCCGTTCGCGTTGTTGAACTCCCCGAAGAATCGCAACTTCCTCCGAAGAACCCGATACCACCGCCGTCAATTGACGACTTGGCAGATTCTTACCGTCCGCCGTCGCCCGAGCCTCTGCAGGTTGTCGTGGCATCGGTCAAGATTCCGAGTTTGCTGCAACGACGTCGGTCGGAGCAAAGTCACTCAAGCGGTCGCAAGACAACGTCGGTAGAACATCCTCGGCGTTCGGCACAAGTAGCTGAATCTTCGAGTCTTGAAACGCCAGCGCTCACGCGTCGTTTGCCGGACGTGCCTCAGATTCCAGACGCAAAGCCTGTTGAAGCTCCGCCGGAGAAACACCCGACTCCTGCCGACGTTGAGCCGGTTAATGCCAGCGCCGCTCGGCAACAGTCTGCAAACTCGGTCGCACAGACGATCGGCACAACGCCGACCAAACCGGGCCGGCCGATCAGAAATCCGAACCCCGTCTACCCGCCAGAAGCCGTTGAACAACGATTGGAAGGCCGCGTCATTCTCTCCGTGACGATCGCGGCCAGCGGTGAAGTCTCCAAGGTCAGGGTTGCTGAATCCAGCGGGCATGAAATGCTCGACCAGGCGGCTTTGGACGCTGTTTTCAAATGGCGGTTTTCGCCGGCGACTCAGGATGGAAAGGCCGTTGAATGGACGGCGCGGCTTCCAATCCGCTTCCGTCTGTAGGCAGTGTGTCGCTTGCTGGCTGGCGTGTTAACGTCGCGGCAGGTTCCTCCGAGGCAAACTGTAGCGGTTGTATTGCCTTCTGTCGGGATTCGGATCGTTGTCTGGCCGAATCTTCGGAACAGCCGGAGTAATGTGTCCCTCCGGCCCGATGCTTAGAAACACTACGACCACTTTCAAGGCAGAGGGAAGAGGAGTGTAGTTCGACTCGCGACAGGCGTCCCACGCGGACGGCTGCCACGAACGGACGATTCTCCCGCCGTCGCGCGACTGTGAGGGGGACGAACGCCGCACAAAGCCACTGGACAAGCTGTGGAAACAGCCATCCGGGAAGGCGCGGTCAGTAGGACGAACCTGAGCCAGGATATCTCGCCAGAAAGTTTTCACTGTTTCCAACTTCTCGCGAAAGGAAGTTATCGGATGAAAACTCTACT
>JADHNX010000063.1 GCA_016779365.1 Planctomycetaceae bacterium | reverse complement strand
TTTACCGAGCTGTCCCGAAGGACGAGCCCGTCCACATTCCGGTTCACGCCGTCCTGTTTGGCCGTCGCAACAACCCGCCTGACTACGAGAAAGGCATTCGACCGCTCGCCGTTTACAACCCCATCCATTACCAGGAACTGCCTGAGCTGTTCATGGATTTTGTGTCCTCGCTAACTGGCAAGAGCCCATCGACGACGGGGGCAGGCAGCGAAGGAGCACTTACCAAAGGGCCGTTCAACGCGGTGCTGCCGATTACCGATCTTAATAATGCTCTGGTCAGTTACCTGCTGACCGAGCTGGCCGGCTTCTCAACACCGGCAGGACACATCGGCCCGAACATTCAGGTCGACCACGATATCAGCCTGCTGATTCCAGAAATCTGGTGTCGACTCAGTCCGGAAGAGCGCCGACCCGGGCACATGATTGAAAACCAGTTGATGGAGCGGATTCAGGACTTCGAACACAACGGCGAAACTATCCCGGCCAGCCGGCTCGGATACCGCATCACGTCGCGATTCATCCGTCACTACGCCGGTCGAGTTTTCGACAACCCGAACAAGGTCTTCGACGAAGCAATTCTTAAACCGGAGACTCAAAACCTGGACGCGTTCGCGGACGGCGTGAAATACATCACCGAAGCTCACGAGCGAGTCGCCAAAGCGTATTTCGAAGATGGCTCAATCGATCAGGCCTGCCCACCGCTCAAAGCGTTGCTGCACATCATGGTGCACGGCGAGTTTGAAGGGCACCGTTTGAACGCGCCGGAAGTCCGATCGATGTTCACGCTGGAATCGATGCTGGCTTCCGACTGGTACAAGGCGAGGCTGGAAGCTCAGCAGCGTCGAGACGTCGCCCTGTGGAGCCGGCATGTGAAGACGTTGTCCGACTTTATGGAGCGGCCTGAATCCAAACGCGAGGCCGAACAGCTCGACATCGCCGCGAGGCTCGCAACGGCCAAGTTCGAACTGAATCGAGTTTCCTCGGCGGAATACCTCGTCGATTTGTCCGGCCAGTCAGGCGCGGACCCGATGGGCGAGTGATCGTTCGGCAGGCCGACTCAAGAGCGAATTTCATCAACGACACATCGCCCGACGGTGACTGGCGAGGCGTGACTTAATCGAAGTCAAAGTCATCGTCGTCTTCATCGTCATCGTCGTCGAAGTCGTCTTCATCTTCTTCTTCATCGTCGAAGTCGTCTTCATCTTCTTCATCGTCGTCGAAATCGTCGTCGTCGTCGTCTTCATCATCGTCGTCGAGGTCGTCATCCTCGTCTTCTTCGTCATCATCGAAGTCGTCGACGCCGTAATCGTCGTCATCGTCGATCGATGCAACGGGGGCAACGCACAGACCTGTGCCGCAGTCACCAGCAGCGTCGCTGGACCAGATTTCTTCGCCTAGTGAAATATGCATATCTGTAGCTCCGTATCAGAGTGATGCACTGCCATCGGCATGCTCAAGGGTGCTGACGAGTCAACCTACGTCACGGTTTGAGACGGGTTTAAAAAAGGTCCGAACGGTGTTGATTTCCCCAATGGTTCAACCGCCTTCAGTTGCTCGGGCGATTGATAATTTGAGAGAAACTTCTTTGTCAAGCTCCTCTTGCGGAGCATTTCAAATGTCCAACGGACGACGATTTCAGCCAGTTTGGGCAGAGCCAGAAACTCGCGAATCAAGTCCGATTCAGCCGCCTCGTCAACTCACACGGCAGAGTTGTCGAAGCGTCTTTGAGTTTTGAAAGACAGCGGAAAGTCGCAGGCTCGAACGGTCAGGCCCGTCGTTTCAAGACGGATGGTCCCGTTGAGTTGACAAGATTTCGGCGATGCGCAGCCTGTTCCTGAATTCATTTCTGAAAGACGTGTCACTTTTTGAGCCACCAGCCACACATTCGACGAAATGCCGGTCGTGATTCGGCACTGTGCGCAAGGTCCGTCGAATTCTGACCTGCCACCGGGGCACGTAAATCAGTCGCTCGTTCGCCTGTCAGCAGAACTGCCAGCGATGCTTTAACCATTCGTTTACTCGGCAGTCCGGACCAGACTCACCGGACGATGATTGACGAGGTAACAGATCACGGATCTACTGCAAAGGCATCGTCAATGTTCTGCTCCGCTTGAATTGAATCGGCCAATTTTTTCGACGAAAAAAGCCCGCTCCTTCCGAAAAGAAGCGGGCTGATTACATGTCCTGTCTTCGGCAAAATCACATTCAGGCCGGGCTGTCAACGTCCTTCAGCAGCGGCGTCAAATAGCTGACGGTACTGGCCATCGTGACTAGATTTTCGTAGTCCTCTTCCGGAATCTGAACGCGGTACATTTTTCGGAGTTCCATGACGATGTCGAGGAAGTCCATACTGTCGAGTTCCATCTGATCGCGAAATGCGATCGCATCGTCGAGGTCCGACAGGTCTTCATCCGGAGCAATCCGAGCGAGAATGTCGAGAACTACCTGCCTGATCTGCTCCGGTGCCATCCAACCTGCCTCCAGTTGTCGTCGCTGTTCTGTGTGGTAACGAACTGTTTAAAACGGTTTTCTTTATTCGAAATCTTCTCAGCCGGTTCGCTCGAATGTCGAGTCAACAGTCTCCGCGTACCTCAATCAAAGCGGAAGAACCGCGATGAATTCCATGCTCTGATCACAAAGCGTCCAGCGATCAGTGGAGAGAAGCTCAGTCCTGGTACTTCTTCACAATCAGAACTGAATTGATACCCAGCATGCCAAACGAGTTGTTAAGAATACAGTCGACAGAGTCGAGCTGTCGTGGCTCGTTAGCAACGATCTGAGTGAGCGGAACGTTCGGATCGAGATGATCGAGGTTGATTGTAGCGTGGGCAATTCCATCGTCAAACGCGGGGATATTGCCCAGCAACTCGATCGCTCCGGCCGCTCCCATCGCGTGGCCGATGAAGCTTTTGGTGTTGTTAATGGCGACATTCGGGTGATCTTTGAAGACTGCCGCCAGTGCGGAAGACTCCTCGATATCGCCCTGTTCAGTCGCAGTCGCGTGGCTGCTGACGATGTCGATGTCCTGCGGAGTCAGTCCGGCCCGTTTCAGAGCCAGTTCGATGCATTGCGACTGACGATTTCGATCAGGCAGTACAAAATCGGTGGCATCTGAATTCATAGCATGCCCGACAATTTCGCCGTAAATTTTGGCGCCGCGAGCCAACGCGTCAGGCAGTCGCTCCAGCGTGCAGATCGCTCCTCCCTCGGCGACAACGATCCCTGTTCGCCCCGTATCAAACGGGCGGCAGGCTTTCGTCGGGTCGTCGTGGTGAGCCAGAGCGTTCTGACTTTTAAAACTGGCGAAAATTCCGAACGTGTGAATACTTTCCGAGACGCCGCCGGCGATGGCCATGTCGACCTCACCGAGACGCAGCATCTGCAATCCTTGGATGAATCCTGCATTTCCGGCGGCACATGCCGCTCCGACTGTGAGATGCGGACCGGTCACCCCCAGACTCAGCGTCACTTCACCAGCCGGATTGTTAGCGACCGTGCGAGGGTTGTGATGATGCGACCACACCGAAGTGTCGTAGCCAAATTTACCGATTTCGTAGATTTCGTTTTCGGTTTCGACGTTTCCGTGCTCGGTAATTCCCAGATAGACGCCGACGCGGTCCCTGGCGACGTTTTCCCAGTCAAACCCGGCATCGTTGACGGCTTCGTTCGCACAGTAAACGGCAATCGAGCCGGCTCGGGTTCCGCGACGGACTTCCTTGCGTTTCTGATATTTCAGCGCGTCGAAATGGCACACACCCGCAAGCACCGGCGGCATGTATCGCGTCTCGAATTCTGTGACGCCTGACTTGCCTGCCAGCAGGTTCCCCCGCAAATCGGTCAACGAATCTCCGATTGGACTGGTCAGTCCAACGCCCGTAATCACGATTCGGCTATTGTACATTTCCGCATTTGTCATCGAGCTGCGGGTCCCGTCAATTCGGTACAGTTTTCCGCGTGCAACCAGGGGTTGATTGTAACGGGGCCGACATTGGCGACCGGCGTCGTAACGTGCGAAGTATGATCAGAACAAGCACGCAGGGCGTGCGCAGAAATCCGCTCAGTCGTTGAAAGCAGCGGAGATTAGCGGCTGTTATAGACGTCGGCAAGCAGCACGCCACCGGTCGAATCGTGGGTTCCAGTTGCTTATCAAGAGTACGATCGAGCAGTTTCCGAGTTTCAGGAAAAGCCCAGTTCCTGCACGCACGAAACCCTGTTTCGATCAGAACCCGTAGTAACGATGCAGCGAAGAATCACGCCGCCGCTGTTCCATCTGCTGATCCAAGGGTAAAACGAAAAATCACAACACAGGCTTCCACGCACTTCACCCGGCTGAACTGAATGGTCAGAATGCATCGATCGCCCCGCCAGAATGGATCCGGGCAACTTCCGGGCGGCGATTTCGACAGTCTGAGATTGAGTGTCCCATGCAAATTCTGAAAACGTCAGTTTGTTCTTTCGTCGTTTGTCTCGTTGTGTTGCTCGGTGAGCAAACCGTGACGGCGAGCGATCCTCAAGCGTTTTTCGCTCAGCACTGCGTGAAGTGTCACGGAGCGAACAGGCAGGAAGGTGATCTGCGGCTGGACAACCTTCTCAAGCCAGCTCCCGAGTCTGCCGAGACGTGGTCCTTGATCGCCGACATGCTCGAATCCGGCGACATGCCGCCGAAACAGCAGACTCGACCAGACGCCGCCGCACGCCAGGAAGTGCTGAAGTGGATCAGCGACGAGCTGGCCCGTGTGGTCAGGCCGGTACCTGCCGTTCGTCGAATGAACCGGGTCGAGTACGAACACTCGGTGCATGACCTGCTGGGCATCGATGTGTCTCTGGCGTCGCTGCTGCCGGAAGATGGTCAGATGCAGGGGTTCGATAATGTCGCCGGAGGTCTCGGGATTTCATCCATTCTGATGGAGCGTTATCTGGAAGCCGCCGACGTCGCGTTTGAAAGCACGATTCGACGGATCAAGCCGTTGCCGCCGGCGACTCGGCGTTCAGTCCTGATGGAGTTCAAAGAGAACATTGCGTCGGTCAAGGGAAAGAAGGGCGGAGTGATCGAGTCAAACGGCGCGTACGTCGACTTCACTCCGGGATGGCCGCCAGCGAGAGTCGATGAGGCTCACCCGATCGAGAACGGCGTCTATCGTTGTCGAGTCGCTGTCTGGCCGCACGATCCAGGCGAAAACCGCACGCTCAGTGTCGCCGTCTTTACCGGCCCGCTGTTCGGAGATGGCAAACGAAAACTGAATGGAGTTTTCGACGTGACCGGGACGCCGGACAAACCTCGCATCATCGAATTCACTACTTACATGGGCGAGTCTCACGCGCTGCACATTCTGCCGTGGATTTATCCCGAGCACGTCACCTGGCGCGACAAGGAAGAACAACGGCCCGGAGTAGCGATCGCGTGGGCGGAAACCTACGGACCGTTGGATCAAAGCTTCCCGGCGGAATCGCAAAACAGGCTGTTCGGCAAGTCCGACTCGCTCTCGATGGCTGAAGGTGACAGCATCTATATGCGGCATCGGCGCGGCGTGAAGTTGCACCATGTTGACTCCAGCGAGCCGCGAGCCGATGTCGAACGCATCATTCGCGAACTGGTTCCGCGAGCGTTTCGGCGGCCAGTGAACGATGAGTTGACCGATCAGTTTGTGGAGTTGGCGCTGTCTCGACTGGACCAGGGAAGCACCTTCGAACAGGCCGTGCGTGCTGGAGTCACCGGCGTGCTTTGTTCCCCGCACTTTCTTCTCATCAATCAGCAGGACCAGCAGCAGGACAAGGTCGACGACTTCACGCTCGCATCGCGGATGTCGTATTTTTTTTGGTCGTCCATGCCGGACGGCGAGCTGTTGAAACTGGCGTTAGAAGGAAAACTGAGCGATCCGAAGGTCCGGTTCGCTCAAGTCGAGCGGATGATCAACGACCCGAAGATTGAACGCTTCGTTGAAAACTTTACGGGCCAGTGGCTCGACCTGCGGGAAATCGAATTCACGACACCCGACAAGAAACTTTACCCCGAGTACGACGATCTGCTGCTGCAATCAATGCTGGCTGAAACTCGCGGATTCTTCCGGCATCTGCTGAAAGAAGATCTGAGCGTGCTCAACTTTGTGGATTCCGACTTCGCGGTGCTGAACCAGCGTCTGGCGAATCATTACGGAATTCCCGGCGTGCAAGGCCACGAAGATTTTCGCATCGTCCAGCTTCCGCAGGACAGTATCCGAGGGGGAGTTCTTACTCAGGCGAGCGTTCTGAAAGTCACCGCGAATGGAACGAGCACTTCTCCGGTCCTGCGTGGTGTCTGGGTGCTGGACAAGCTGCTGGGGCAGCCAGCTCCTCCGCCTCCACCAGGTGTGCCGGCCGTCGAGCCGGACATTCGAGGTGCGACGACAATCCGGGATCAGCTGAAGCTTCATCGTGAGAACGAATCCTGCAATCGCTGCCACGTTCGCATCGATCCTCCGGGCTTTGCTTTGGAAGAGTTCGACGTCATCGGCGGACAGCGAGACTGGTATCGGTCACTTGAAGGCAAGGGGCGGAGCCCGAAAATTGCAAAGACCAATTACTACGCTGGCCTGCCCGTGGAATCGAGTGGCCAGTTATCCGACGATCGAACTTTCGATGGCTTTGTTGAGTTTCGAAAACGGCTTCTGGAAGAACCCGACACAATCGCGCGAGCTATTGCCGAAAAACTGCTGGTCTACGGTTGCGGTCGCCCGGTAACGCACAGCGAGCGATCGTCGGTCGAATCGGTGGTGGCTGATTCGCGAGCGAAAAAGCTGGGATTACGCTCGATGATTCATGCGGTTATCGAGAGCGAACTTTTCCTTCGTCCCTGAATTTTCATGACATCGGCAACAGGAAACTCAAAATGGCTTTGCGAAAACTCGACCGGCGTACGTTCTTGCGGGCGTCCGGAGTTGCACTCGGACTTCCACTTCTGCAAAGCATGACGCCATCGGCGTTGCGAGCTGCGGACGACGAAGGTGAAGCTCGGCGGATGGTTGCGATCTGCGCCCCGCTGGGAATTCATACCCCGCACCTGTTCCCGGAAAAGGCGGGCAGGGACTACGACGTCACTCCTTACCTGGAACCGCTGCAGCCGGTGCGCGAGAAATTCAGCGTGATCTCCGGGCTGATGCATCCGATGGTCGATGGTGGACACTCGGCGGAAAAGAGTTTTCTGACCGGAGCCGCTCATCCGGGACAGCCGAGTTTTCGAAATACGATCTCCGTCGATCAGTTCGCTGCTGAGCGTATCGGTCACCGGACTCGGTTCCCGTTTCTGTCACTCTCGGGCGGCAACGGCGGGATGTCATACACTCGCTCTGGTGTTCTGATTCCGGCAGAAAGTCGACCGTCACAGGTTTTTCAGCAGTTGTTTCTGGAAGGTTCCGCCACTGAAAAAGCAGCTCAGTTGCGACGCGTCAAAGACGGTCAAAGCATCCTCGATCTGGTCGCCAGTCAGACTCGGGAAATTCAGAAAAAGACCGCCCGCGAAGATCAGCAGACGCTGGATCAATACTTGACCAGCGTGCGGGAACTCGAACAACGACTCGTCCGAGCGGAAGACTGGGCGAAGCTTCCCAAACCCGTCGTCAATCAAAAAACACCGACAGACATTGACGACCGAGCGAACTTCAGCGGTCGCATGAAACTGCTGCTCGACTTGATCACGCTTGCGCTTCAGACGGACTCAACCAGACTGATCACGTTAAAGGGCCCCGGCGGCAACGAAGTGGTCAACCTGAAAGGCGTCGACGACGGCTGGCATAACCTGAGCCATCACGGGCGGTCGCCGGAGAAAATCGAGCAGCTGGCCATCATCGAAAAAGAAGAAATGCGACTCTTTGGCGAGTTTATCCAGGGGCTGGCGGCGATCAGGGAAGGCGAGCATTCCGTGCTGGATCAAACAGCCATCCTGCTGGGGTCTAACCTTGGCAACGCTTCCAGCCATAACAACTCCAACCTGCCGATCGTCGTCGCGGGAGGTCGTTTTCAGCACGGCCAACACCTGGCATTCGACGCAGAAAAATCGCCGCCGCTGTCCAATCTGCTGGTTTCTTTCCTGCAGCATCTTCAGCTGGAAGTGGATGAGTTCTCAAGTGGCACGGGCACGCTGTCCGGCCTGAGTGCTTAGACGCTAAGACCTTTGGTTGAGGCGAACGCATCGCCTGCGTGCATCTCTTCAAAGTTCCTGCATAGATCTTTTCAAAGTATCAGACTCGTCAGAAACCTGCGCAAAAAAGGAGCCCTCGCACACTGGCTTGAGTAGTGCTGCGACGGGCTCCGTGGAGTCGTCCTGACTTAGGAAAACGCGTTACGCGCTTTCGTATTCGGCGAGGAAGCCTCGAAATTCGCGGCAGTGTTCTTCTTCGTCGCCGAGAGCCTGGATACAGAGATCTTGAGTCACGTAGTCGACTCCGTCGCAGAGTTTGATCAGCTTGTTGTACTGAGCGACTGCGGCGTCTTCGGCTTCGATCACGCCCTTGATGACGGCGACGACGTCAGTGTTCTTCGCCGGTGGTTGCAGGCTGGTCTGCACAGCTTTGAAATCAAACGTGCCGGGAACTGTTCCGCCAATCGTCTTGATTCGTTTGGCGATGGTCTGTGCGTGAAGAAGTTCGGCTGTCACGTCGGCGGCCAGCGACTTCTTAATCTCTTCGGCGCGAACGCCGTCCAGATTGACCGAGCTGGAGATGTAGTTCATGACTGTCTCCAGCTCCATCCAGTAAGCGACACACAGTTCGCGAACGATCTCTTCTTTCACATTTGAATCTGACATCTGTCTTTCCTTCTTCTGGTCATTCTGCGGAGCTGAGTCGTCCGCGGTACATGTCTCCGACTGTTCTCGCACTCCGTAGCGCAAGCTGGCCGGTACGTTTGATTGTCAACACGCTTCGCTTCAGAAATGGGCGAAGCATGACATCACGAAGATTACGAAGTCGCCAACTCATCACACCAGCCAGACATCGCCGGATCAGGATAATAATTCGAAACTCGAATCACATGAGACGAAATCTCAGCTTTCGATTGCACAGCGAGGCGCCGCTGCAATACTCATGGGCTCTCAAAACTCATCCCGATGGAGAACTCACCGTGCGAATTCCCGCCCGCTTCTGCCGACAGGTTTGCTCAGCGTCTTCCGTTGTTTGCAGGATTGCTTTCCTGACAGCGCTGTTGATGGCAACGGGGCTGTTCTCGACACCAGCCACCGCGCAGGACACAAACGTCTTTGAAGCAGGTCAGCTTCCGAACGACAGCCGGCTGCAACCGAGAAAAGATCTCAACGGCTATTTTCCGTTCGAGGTCCCTCAGGGAAAAGCGGCTTGGGAAGCTCGGGCAAATGAGCTTCGTCGTCAAACGTTGATTGCAACGGGTCTGTGGCCGATGCCCGAAAAGACACCGCTCAACGCAGTTGTTCATGGCAAGTTCGGACGCCCCGGTTTCACCGTCGAGAAGGTCTACTTTGAATCGGTGCCCAACCACTTTGTCACCGGGCTGCTGTTTCGACCGGACGACGGGATGGAGAATGTAAAACGGCCAGCCGTCCTTTGTCCGCACGGGCACGGTGGAAGACTTCAGGACTACGGTGAGAAGAAGATTCGCCAGTTGATTGCCGACGGGGCGGAACGTTTTGAAAGTTCCGGTCGCTTCCCGAAGCTTGCCCGCTGTGCCCAGCTCGCTCGAATGGGATGCGTCGTCTTTATCTTCGACATGCTTGGCTACGCGGACAGTCAGCAGATTTCGTATGAGCTGGCCCATCGCTTCGCGAAGCAGCGCCCTGAATTCGAAGGCAAAGAAAACTGGGGACTGTTCAGTGCTCAGGCCGAAATGCGGCTGCAAAGTATCATGGGTATTCAAACGTGGAACTCGATCCGGTGTCTGGATTTCCTGGAAACACTTCCGGATGTTGATGCGTCGCGAATGGCTGTTACTGGCGGAAGTGGCGGCGGTACACAGACCATCCTGCTTTGCGCAATCGACTCTCGTCCCGTCGCGGCGTTTCCAAATGGAATGGTCTCAACGTCGATGCAGGGTGGTTGCACCTGCGAGAACTGCTCACTGTTGAGAGTCGGCTCGGGCAACGTGGAACTGACCGCACTGTTCGCTCCAAAGCCACAGGCCATGACCGCGGCCAACGACTGGACGAAGGAGATGATGACCAAAGGCTATCCGCAGTTGCAGCAGCTTTATGGAATGTTCGGAGCGCAGAACAACGTTTACTGCCGCCCGCTGCTCCACTTCCCTCACAACTATAACTACGTGTCGCGAGCTACGATGTACTCTTGGTTTAACAGGCATCTCAAGCTCGGCCTCGAAGAACCGATCGTCGAAGAAGATTTCGAATTCCTGACCGCCGAAGAAAACAAAGTCTGGAATGACGAGCATCCTCAACCGGAAGGCGGAGACGACTACGAACGATCGTTGCTGAAGGAACTCGCGAAAAAGTCAGACGAGCAGATCACAGCTTTGACGCCGCGCGACGGAGACTCTTTGCAGAAGTATCGGGATGTTGTCGGACAAGCATTCCAGACAATCATCGGCCGCAGCCTCCCCGACTACGACGACATCAAGCGGACGAAAGTCGACAAGCAGAAGCGAAATGGATTTCTCTACTTTGAAGACATCGTCCGCCTCGATCCAGCAGGCGAAGAGTTGCCCGTCATCTCGCTGTTCCCGACCGGGGCAAAGTGGAATGGCGACGTCGTGATCTGGATCGATGGCCGGGGCAAGCGGGGGCTGTTTACTAAAAGCGGTGACGCTCGCAACGAAGTCGTCCGACTGCTCGATGCCGGCGCGACGGTCGTCTCGGCAGATCTGTTTGGTCAGGGCGAGTTTCTCGGTAGTGGCGGGCCGCTGACTCAACAGGCTGTCGTCAGCAATCCTCGCGAAGCAGCCGCCTACACCTACTGCTACAACGACACGCTCTTCGTGCAGCGAGTCCACGACGTGCTCACATTGATCTCGTGGGTCGGCAACGACGAGCACGAACCCAAACGACTTAATCTGATCGGAACAAACGGCGCCGGCCCGATCGCCGCCGCCGCTCGAACAGTCGCTGGCGGCACTGTCGACAAACTGGCTGTCGACACGCAGGGATTCCGTTTCGAGAATCTAACCGACTACCGACATCCTGATTTTCTGATCGGTGCTGTCAAATACGGAGACCTGCCCGCGCTGCTCGCGCTTTCCGCTCCGCATCCTCTGTGGATCGGCGGGGAAGCCGGGGCGACACCAGAAGTCGTGAAAGCTGCCTACGCGGCAGCCGATGCGAAAGACGCCGTCCAGTCGTCCGGCCAGCAGAACGCTGTCGACTCGGCAGTTGTCTGGCTGCTTGCGAAGTAGTCAGCAGGAAGAAAACACAGCCTGAGCAGCAATTCATTTCGGAGCACGCCATCTGGATGAAGATTTGGTCGTCCGTCTCGTCTGAGTACAGTGCGATTCCGAACTCAGAACTCCGAGCATTCCTGCTACCTCAGTTGTGACGCAAAATGACGAGCCCATCCAGACTCAATGATTCCGAACGACTCATCGAAACGCTGAAACAGCCGACCGCGTGGCCGGCGTTCGTCCGCATCACCGGCGGTGTGGAGCTGATCGAGACGCATATTTCCTGGGTGCTGCTGACCGACGACTTCGCGTGGAAGATCAAGAAGCCCGTCAAGTTCGACTTTCTCGATTTCTCGACGCTCGAGCGACGCGAGTACTTCTGCCGCGAAGAATTGAAACTTAATCGACGCTTTGCTCCGCAACTTTATCTGGGCCTGGCCGCGATCCGTGGGACTCCGGAGCAGCCAGATCTGGTCATCAGTGCCGGTGCTGAGACGCTGAATGCGGGGCAATCGGCAGTGTCCGTAAACCGCGCGAACCGACTGGCCATGCCGGACGTGTTCGAGTTTGCCGTGCAGATGAGACGCTTCGATCAGACAAAACTGTTGAGCCGCCTCGCTGAAAGCGGGAAGCTTGATGGGGCACTGGTCGATGAACTCGCCGATGTCGTTGCCGGGTTTCATGCGAGGGCTGAACGACTTCCGGACTTAACGAACGACGACGCGACCGCAACTGACGATGACGACGATTGCGAGATGGCCGATCGTGAATGGATCAAGCCGCTCGCCGCAGCCGCTCATGAGAACTTTGACGCGTTGCAGCAACGTCTTGACCAGCCGGCTCAGCAGTCACTGCTCAGGCAGCTTGAAGACTGGACCGATTTCGAACTCACCAGCCTGAAAGATGTGCTGCAGTTTCGTCGTAAGAACGGCATGGTCCGAAACGTCCACGGCGACCTGCATCTCGGGAACA
>JADHNX010000062.1 GCA_016779365.1 Planctomycetaceae bacterium | reverse complement strand
AGGGGTGATCTCAGAGCGGGCTATTCAACCTTGATCAGCACACAGGTCACATCGTCGTGAATCGGATTGTCGCCCGCAAACCTGCGACAGGCTTCTGCAAGGACGGTGATAATTTCTTCCGAAGTCGACTGTCGAGCATCCCTCACGCACTGCAGCATTCGGTCACGCCCAAACAATTCCTTGTCAACGGAAGTCGCTTCGTAGATTCCGTCGGTTGGAAGAACAAGCATGTCGCCCGGTTCAAGCTGCAGCGTTGCTGATTCGTAACGGACGTCGTCTAACAGGCTGAGCACCAGATTCGTCGCTCGGACCTCTTTGTAATTACCGTCTGCATCGAGGTGAAACCCTGGGTGCCCTGCGCTGGACCAGGTCAATTGACGCGTCGCCGGATCAAGAACCGCCAGAAACAGCGTGACAAAAGTCCCGGCCCGCATATCAGCACAAAGCTGCTGGTTCACGCGAGTAAGGACATCCTCAACAGCGAGCCCCTCAGCAACATACGCCCGGATGTACGACCGCGTCTGAACCATGTAGAGCGCGGCGCCCAGGCCGTGACCACTTACATCTCCCACAGCGATGGCCAGACGACCGTCTGTTAGCGGAAGAAAATCGTAGTAATCGCCACACCCTTCTTCCGTCGGAAACGCTGCGCCGGCGATATCGAACCCCGAGATCGCCGGACAACCCGAAGGGTACAACGTCTGTTGAACTGATTCGGCGACGCCGAGCTTTTCCTCGGCCCGACGACGGCGTTCTTTTTCGATGGCGTACTTGATGGCGTTATCAAGAAGTCGCTGGTGCTGACGTGCGTACTCCGTGGCCTGACCGGCCACCGCACTGACACTGGTCAGCACTTCGAGATCTGCTTCGGTAAACGGTCTGTCGCCGTCGTCCGAGTCGATGCAGATGGCACCAAGAATTTCATCGTGAGGACCGGTCAACGGAGCGCAAATTGAGGACCGAAGACGGACGTCGAAAATTGACTCCGAGTGATCGTTGTCCAGTTCGTCAACGCTGAGGACGGCGTGACGCTGGGCGATGACATCATCGGCGATGCTCATTTTCAGCGGGCCGAGCGAATCCGAGCACAACGTCTCCGAGCCCGTTTGTTTCGTCGCGCGCAGGACAGGTACTCCTGTCGCGTCGTCCATCAACCAGATGTTCCCTCGCCGGCTTTGGGGGAAGACATCAAACAGACCGTCCAGAATGTTGGCAAGAACTTCGGAAAGGTTGAGGCTCTTCCCGAGACTGCGGACAACCTTCAGAACGGCCTGCAGGCGTTGCTCGACCGAACCAGACATCGAACTTCCGGTTGGAACAGTCGTCGTGTTGGTGCGAACGACATTTGCCGGAGTCTGAGACTCGATGGGAAGGTTCGGCTCAAAGCCAGGTTCTTGTCGTTGTTGAACGACAGGCTCCGACACAACGTTCAATCGAAATATTCCAGAGACACGATAAAAGTGGATGGTGTCACCATCCTTCAGCAATGTCGGCTCGTGAACGCGTTCGCGGTTCAGATAAGTCCCGTTAATGCTGTTCAGATCTTCGACAAAGAACTGGTCGCCACGACTGAAGATGCGGGAATGACGACGTGAGACTCCATGCAAATCGATCAGCAGATCGCAAAAATGATTGCGACCGACGATCGTTTCGTGAGACTTCAGCGGAAAAGTTCTGACACCTTCCGCTCCGAGATTTATCTCGATCGATGGCATGGATCAACGAACTGTTGAACGTTCAGACTACTGCGACACCAGTCGAGCAACCAGGGCCGCAATTTAGAAACTAACGCAGATTTGAACTCGAACGAGTCATACTACCCTTGTGGAATTGTTGTATCCACTCATGAGTCCTGCGGTCCCCGAAACACATCGCATATCTGGAATTACCGGTAGCACCTTTGGATTCTTCCGATTACGATCTTCGCTGCGGTTACGCCTCACTTCACCCTCGTAATCGACGACACTGACACATCTTCTCCGCTGAGCGTCCCTTCAATTTCAATTAGAAACAATTCCGTTCTGTGCCGACAAAGAACGGCGCGACGACTGGCAATTCCAATCTGGTGAGCTAGTCTGAGGTGTCCGAACGATCCAGTCTGCGTCCAGCCTTCATCCGCCTGGAAAACACCGTTCTTCCATGAACGGAAAGTCCTCAGCATATGCCGAACCCAGAATCCGCCAGCGAATTCCTTCGACTTGCTGAAGAGAGCGGTGTCGTCGACAAACCGGTGCTTGAAAAAGCACTGAAGCTGCTGGCGGACAAGGGCGCAGATCTCAGCAATGCCAGTACGCTGGCGAATTCGCTCGTTTCGAACGAAACGCTTACTCGCTGGCAGGCAAGCAAATTGCTGGAAGGCAGGCATCAGGGCTTCACGCTGGGCAAGTACCGGCTGCTGAGTCTGCTCGGTAAAGGTTCAATGGGCACCGTTTATCTGGCTGAGCACACGATGATGCGTCGTCGAGTTGCTTTGAAGGTGCTGCCGTTTGACCACATTCAGCAGCCCGCTTATCTCGATCGTTTTATTCGTGAAGCACAGGCCGTCGCGTCTCTCGACCACGCGAATATCGTGCGTGCTTACGATGTGGGAAACGAGAACGAAGGCAATCGCGATGTCTATTACCTGGCGATGGAATATGTCGATGGCCAGGATCTGCAGAAGCATGTCAAAGAAAATGGGCCATTGGAATTCGTCCGAGCAGCAAACCTCATCCGACAGGCAGCTCGCGGACTTTCGCATGCCCACGACCGAGGTCTGACACACCGAGACGTCAAGCCGGGCAACATGCTGATCGATTCTGATGATGTTCTCAAGGTTCTGGACCTGGGACTCGCCGTCTTTCACACGGCAGATCAGGACGAAGAGGCATCACTCACCGTTTCAAACAATGACCATCTGCTCGGCACGGCGGATTACATTTCTCCGGAGCAGGCCCGCAACAGCCACGAAGTTGACCACCGCACAGACATCTACGGTCTGGGGTGCACCTTCTATTTCATGCTGACCGGGTACCCGCCATTCCGACAGGGAACGGTCGCTCAACGACTGCTGGCTCATCAGACGCAGACTCCGCCACCGGTCACTGAGACGCGTCCCGATTTTCCAGCCGATCTGGAAACCATTCTTAATCGGATGTTGGCCAAATCGGCGGACGACCGATTTCAAACGTGTCACGATATTGCTGGCGAGCTGAAGAACTGGCTGCTGAAAAATGCTGATGACGCCTGGAAATCGAATCACCCCGAAATTTTTGAAGCGAACAGGATCTCCGCCAGATCGGTACTCGAAGACGCCGAACCTGCCGACAGCACGTCGGACACGATGATTGGACCTTCACCGTTCGGTGATGAATCGGGACTGCTGGACGGTTCTGTTCAGCAAACTTCACCCCCAACTTCTTCGAAAGTTGAACGGGAATCACTCTCCAGGAACCAGCTTTCTGACAAAGCAGACATCGCTGCACAGCCACAATTATCACATCCACAGTCATCGCGGCCTTGGATCGCCATCGCCGTTGCTTGCCTGAGTTTGTTAATCGCTGGATTCTTTGCGGCCCGGAGCCTGACATCAGATCCTTCACCTGCTCCGCAACCAGCCCCAAACCATCCCAGGCCGCTCATCACAACGAAGCCGACAAAACCAGTAACAACGGACGTGGCAACGTCCATCCCGTCATCCACCGATGACCCAACGGACTCAGCAACACTGGCCCCCGCCCTCGATCCCGTCAAACCCGGGGGGACTCCAGCAGCGACACCTGTCGACAATCCAAAACTCCAAGTTTCGCCGAAGTTTGCTGCCTGGCAGGAACTCAGCGAGGAACTTAAACACGATCCAGACGTCGTCCTGTATCTGTCCTTCCAGGATCTTCCATCTGAAAGCGTCGAGGATACACTGATTCGAAATGAGGCCCAGTCTGGCTCATCCGTTGGCATCAAACTGGAACTTCAGAAGAAACCGGAATTCGCCACGGGCCGCTGGCCAGAAACGACGGCTCTCCATTTTGATGGTGGCAATTCCGGCCAGTACCTGAAGGTCAACGAGTTTGACTCGGGGGCGTTCAACATCAGCGGGTCCTTGAGTGTTCTTGCGTGGTTCAAAGTCGCCCAGTTCACCGGTCGCTATCAGTGTCTGATCAGCAAAGGGGACTATGGATTCCGGCTGGCCAGACATGCAGAATCTTCCGGTCTGGCCTTCGCGATTAACCGGTGGGGCGGCACGGCGACCAATCCACTCAAATTCAACGGCGCAGTAATGACAGAAGTCCATGACGACTCCAGTCCTGTCGATGACGAACGCTGGCATCTGGCTGTCGGAGTCGTCAATGCAGACGCTGACGAAATCACGGTCTCACTTTTTATCGATGGAGAACTCCGAAACAGACGCCCCTCTACCACAGACATGGATGCAAACCCCGCTCCGGTCCTGATTGGTGCCAACAGTTTCTTCCTGGAAGCCAAGGAACGAAAAAGGACAGACGGCACAACGATGACCGATCCAGCTCGGCAGTTCATGGGTTCAATCGACGAAATCGCTGTCTTCAGTCGAGTGCTCACAGAAAAAGAGATCGCCCACATTTACGAAGTGGGAACGCCAGAGTAAACCTGCAGCCGAACTCGTTTTTTCGTCGACTCAAGCACTCACGTTCCCCGAAGACTCCCGCGCCTCAGAACGATTTGAAAATAACACATGACGAGCCGTTCAGAATTCAGACCGCGAGGACCTCGCCGAGCCACTCGCACTCCCTCACCCGTTCAGTCCGGGCCGTTCAATCCGCCACCTCAAGGACAGGACTGGGAAATCGCGATCAACGGCGATCTTACCGACAAGCAGCATGAGCTGATCGCGGCGCTTGTCGAAGTGCCCCGACGCAGCCGAGGCACAGTCTGGTTCGATTCGGGCGGTGGAAGCGTTTATGTCGGACTCGCTCTGTGCTCGATCATTCGCCTGCGAGGTCTTCGCGTTACGGGTGTCGTCGCTGGCGAATGCTCGTCCGCAGCTATCCTGCCCTTCGCCGCGTGCGAACGCCGGTTTGTGACTTCACATTCAACGTTGCTGTTTCACCCAATGCGCTGGCAGAGCGCCGAGGACGTTCGTCTGGAAGAAGCCACCGAATGGGCTCGACACTTCAAAAATCTTGAAGGCGACCTCGACAAACTTCTTTCGAAGCTCTTCGATTTCCCGGAAGAGA
Organism: Planctomycetaceae bacterium; assembly: GCA_016779365.1. Taxonomy (GTDB): domain Bacteria; phylum Planctomycetota; class Planctomycetia; order Planctomycetales; family Planctomycetaceae; genus JABMPE01. The sequence continues at coordinate 7,159 of JADHNX010000062.1, read as the reverse complement.
CAATTCGTGAATGGTCAAACCCTGGGCGATTCATTTCCGGGCAGGAAATCGTCGAAGCTGGACTGGCAAAACTCGTCGACATATTTGCGGGCGACTTATGGTCGCAGATCGGTCGCTAATAATTTTCGCCAGTCGCCCGGATCATCGATCAGAACTCCGACGCGACGAACAGGCTGCCCGGCAACGATATTCGGCGACGTCAGACGCACGACGGGATTATCCGGTGTGACTGCGGTTCCTCGCTGGTTCAGCCAGACTTCAGGTACGAGCAGCCACGCTGGCTGGTCAGTCTCTGCAAACCGGCGGAACCACTCCAAAGCAATTCGCCCCATCGTGAAGCGAGCATTCACGTCCTGGATCGGTCGTAAAGCTGGCTCGCCACTGGGGCTGCGGTAAACCATCGAGTCAACGCCCAACGGACCGTGATACCCCAACTGTTGCGCTGCTTCTGCGACCGACCGAGCATTCTGCACAGCCAGTTCGAACGTTTGCCGGGAAAGCCAGAAGCCCTCATCGCCAGCACCAGGACCAGAATTTGGGCCAGGAATCTCGATCGAAGATGCGTCGACAAAAATGCTGCCCAGATACTGCCCGGATCGATCGACCAGAAGTTGCGTCGCGCCGATCAGTTCAGGCTCCGAGGAAGACAGACCATCGAATTCTGCCTGAGGGATCATCCACTGACTGCTAAACTCGCCGAGCGACTCGACTCGCGGTTCAAAAAAAAGCCTTTCCCCGGAGGCAAGCCGACGACAAATCCAGCGGACTTGTGAATCGTCAAGCGATGTCCCGTTTCCAGAAATCCGCTCGCGGCCTGACATCCCAAATTCGGCTTTCACCAGCCAGTCGAACTCTGCAACGGGACGATTCCAGACGTCGGCAGCACTCCTGATCGCCGCCTCAAGCGTATCCCCAGAGTCAATTTCGACGGCCCCCGGAATTGCTGAATTGTGCCGCCGCTCACGTTCGAAAGAAAATGCGCGTGAGTTCACAGCAGCGACCACCTCGGGGGACGGGCCGCTGAAGTTCCACCCTCGCGAAGCCGCCAGCGAAATCGCCGGTCGCGAACACCCCCACGGGACAAACTCTGCGTCGTGAGTTGGCAGTCTTCCCGATTCGACACCTCGAACGTCAGAAAACCCGGCAATTACAATACTTGCCGGAAAGCATGCCGAGCCAGCACCGCCAGAGAACAAAAAATCTCCATCCTCAGCGATGGCCAGTAAATGCGTGCTCAATTCCGCATTCAAACGTTCAAGCTGTTTCGGTCGGTTGTAGCTGGTCGCGGCGAGTTCGTGCTCGAAATCGAAGTTGCCATACAGAATTCGAGGCATATCGATTGATCTTTCGCTACCGATTAACGGGACTGCATTCGTCATGGCGGTTGGGTTGTCAAGGAAAACGGCGATGTAAAAGCCCGCAGTTTTTTCCTTGTGAGCGTACCTCAACTATTGCCAACATCGTGGAACATCGTAACTTACAGCGATCTGGCGTGAAGTTGTGGGTCAACGCACTTCAAATGTTGCCGGACATCGCGTGGGCAGATTGGGACTCTGCCCTCCAACAATGGGTCATCGGGGCGTGCATCTGGAGACGTTGAACGCCTCTCGAAATAAGGATCAGTCGATGGTGCTGGGTGCCGTCGACCAACCTGCGAATGGACTACATTCTTAACGGTTATCAGGTCAACGAGGCGACATGGTTTTACCTGTCGCTCCTGCTGATTGTTGCCGTCTTCTTCAGATTCAACAGACTGTGGTCGCTGCGTAACGCCGACCTGGTCCTGCTGCTGAGTATTTCACCAGGACTGCTTCTGCTGAACAGCTCTCGCCCGACGATCGGCTATGCGTGGCTCTTTGTCTGCACCGGACTGTTGCTGCTTCGTCTGTTTCTTGATCCGGTTTTCAAGCGGCGGCCGCTGCTTGAACAGAATCTGAATGCTTCAGGGCTCGCGTTTCTTTGCTTTGCGGCGTTCGCGTTCCAGGTAACAAAGGTCGCGACGGAACCTCCCGCCGCGTCCACCGTTGCCACGGTACGTCAGGCTGATGAGCTGTTGCGTCGCAAAGACGGCTCGACAGGTCGCGCTGTTTCCGAGACGGTTTCCGGTCCAGCGACGAAGCTGATTACCGCGACCACTGCCGTCGCCCCCGCGAGACTGGTCGCGCAGAATTCCGGCCAGCGAGTTTCGGCGGAGCTGATTGCGGCCAGAATCATTGCCTGTCTGTCACATCTTTCGGTCATCATCGGGCTCATCTACCTCGGCAAACGCCACCTCGGCGATATCCGAATCGGCGTGGCGATGGCAACGATGTATCTCCTTTTGCCGAGCACCGCGTACCAGGTCAGCAATGTCGACCACGTGCTGCCGGCCGCGCTGGTCATCTGGTCGCTGGCGTTCTACTACAAACCGATGATCGCCGGCGGCCTGATGGGACTCGCCTGCGGAACGGTCTTCTTCCCGGCGTTTCTGCTTCCACTGTGGGTTGCCTTTTACGGTCGCAAAGGAGCGGTCCGATTCGGAGCCGCACTGGCGATCGTCGCTTCGGTGCTGATCGGAACTTTGGCGCTGACGGCGTCGGACGGTCAGTCATTCATGCGACAAATGATCGGTTCCATCGACTGGAGCATCCTGCAATTTCAGAACGGATCGGGCGTCGGCTTCTGGGCAGCGATCAGCCCGGTCTATCGGCTGCCCGTCATGGCTGTGTTTCTGGTCGGAGTTATCATGCTGACCATTTTTCCTCGCAAGAAGTCCATCGAACACCTGATGGCTCACTCAGCCGCTATCGTTGTCGCCACGCAACTCTGGTACCCACAACACGGCGGCGTCTATGTGATGTGGTATCTGCCGCTGGTGCTTGGAGTGGTCTTTCGTCCTCGACTGGCTCACCTCGTCCCACCGGATTCGGCTCCGCTGCTTCGAGTCGCTCGGACAGCTCACACTGAAGGACGCCAGGAGCGAACGTTTTCGACGATCAACCGCCAACAACTGCGATAGGCTGCGGCGCAGAAAAAGCAAACCAGCACAGCGACGACGGCAGGCGGGCTACCGCGTCAGCAGAATGTTCAGCGAGTCATCGTCTCGCACGACGCGTCGCAGTCGGATTTTCTTTTCCGGAAGAGCGTTCTCGTCAAACGCAGAAGGCAGGCCGCTGCTGGAAAGCTGTGAGACTCTAACGACAAACCGACAGTCAAGTGACTCCGCAGCGGCGCTCACCGGGTTAATCGACGCCGAGAACTCTCCTTGCTCGTCTGCATAGGCAGTAACTGATCGTCCGACGCGGCCCCCATCGGGATCCAGCTGTTCGATCAGAATTTCAGCCGGAACTGGTCGTCCATCCAGACAGACTGATCCATTCACAGTCATCGAACCTGTTCCGCCGCACCCGCTCACCAGCAAGGCCACGATCGTCAGCGTTTTGAACGGTGTCACAGGACAGAGCGACTGCGCCGACAAGAAACGCAGACAACCAGGCAATCGACAAAATACCGACATGCAGCTCAAAGCTCCGCTTCCGAAACAGTCTCGTTGCCGGCGATCGTCGAAAGTGCCTCGTAGACCGACTGGTCGATCGTCTCGCTGATGAACTTCGTCCCTCCGTCACCCATCAGAAACCACGCCCCCTGAGCATGATGAGACTGGAACGAGTACAACGATCGTTCGTCGCCCGTCACGGGCACCTGGACAGGCTGAGGATTCATTGGATAAGGAATCCCCAGTGACGGAGAATCGTCCGGACAGTCAGGCAGACGAATATCCCTCGTCGATGCAAACGGGCCTGCCAACCAGACCGTGTCGCCCGCCGAAGTACCAGTCGCGGCAAAATAAAGCACCGCCGCCATCGCCCATGGATATTCCACCTTCGCCCTGGGCGAAGTCCCGGTTCCAGCACCAAACGTCAACCTCGCGCCCGCCTTCTCGCCCATAAAGAATGTGTGAGAACCACCATCCGTCAGATTGGACAGTCGGCATGTGCTGTTGTAACCAAACGCCCCTCTGGTCGAAGCCGGCCAACTATCCCAGTAGTGACGGAGACCTCCTGGGCACGACGCTTCGGCGCTTCCGGGCAACGCTTTGAGAATATCCATACCGTGGCAGAAGGCGTAGTCGGTCACGGCTCCGGACATCCAGTGAAGCGAACTTCCGGGCACACCAGTCTCGCCGACCTGATTCGTCTTGTGAGGCGTACTTGGACACATCAATCCATCGATCACGGTCCGGTTGAGCAGCCAATGGTCACGGTCGTTTGAATTGGACATGCTACTCAGCCAGGTCCCTTCAAAGTCGTACTGCCCATGCAACCCCGCCTGACCAATGTATGGCAAAAGCAGATGATAGCCGGTCCAGTGACTTCGATATCGGAGCACGTCGCTAAGCGGAGGCGGCGGGGGAGGATTCAGGTCTTCCTGCCGCACAAAACTTGGAGGAAAGACGGAATGCGTGGATTCGTAGTTGTGAAGAGCCAGTCCCAACTGCTTAAGGTTGTTCATGCACTGGATCGATCGAGCACGTTCGCGTGCCTGCTGGACTGCAGGCAGCAATAACGCGACCAGCACCGCGATCACGGCGATGACGACCAGCAGTTCGATCAGCGTGAAGCCTCGCCGATGTCGACTCCGAAACATGATTCAACTCGATTATCGAGAACTCACAAACCCTCGCCACACCCGGCAATCAGTCCTTCTGACGCAACCTTCACAATCCGGGTTCCCACTACAACAAACACAACACTGCCAAACCTTTACGAGACTCACAGCGGTTCCGCTAAGCAACTCTACCTCGCACACGAATTTGTCCCGCTTCGAATTGTGCAACCGGCAGCAGGTCACTGAGAACCCCGGTTCTCGAATCGCTACAAACGGAGGCAAAGGATGAATTCAAATGGCGGAAGGCAGAAAATGCACTCGCCCTCAGCCTTCAGTCCTCAATCTCCAGGGTACCTCAAGCCCGTGCTTTGCAATCAGGACACCATCTGACAGAACGTCTCGAACCGAACCGTCGGCCCTGATCTCACCGTCGTCGAGAATGATCACTCGGTCACAGAGTTCGACCACGAAATCGAGATCGTGTGTGGCGATTACCTGAGCACCGGCGAACTCTCGAAGTATGTCAACCAGACTCCGACGAGCGCGGGGATCAAGGTTTGCAAACGGTTCATCAAGCACCAGAACACTCGGCTGGCAAGCCAGAACACCCGCCAGGCAAACACGTTTTCGCTCACCCGTACTCAGTTGCAGCGTGCTGCGATTTTCAAAACCGGCCAGCCCTACCTGGTCCAGGCTATGAGCGATTCGCTGGAAGACTTCTTCACGGGGCAGCTTCAGATTCAGCGGGCCAAAGCCGACGTCCTCACGAACGGTCGGGCAGAACAACTGATCGTCAGGATCCTGAAACACGAACCCAACAAGCCGACGCACTTCCGCGACTGATGACTTTCGAACAGCAATGTTGGACACCACGACGGACGCGCGTTCAGAGTCGTCCGGCAGACGATCGGGCAACAGCCCGTTCAGATGCATCAGAAGAGTCGACTTGCCCGCACCGCTGGGACCAACAACGGCAACCCGCTCGCCATGTGCAACGTTGAATTCTATTCCGGAAAGGACGATGCGACCTTCACCGTACGAATAGCTCAACCCCTGAACCTGAAGAGCCAATGGCTCGATCGACTTTACGTCTGACATAAGCTTATCGAAGCACCAATGACATTGAAGCTGCGACGTTCGCAGCGTGATTCACTTACAAACACCGAAGCAAGCTGGCTCTCAAACGACTCACAACGGCTCGCCCGGAATGGAAAAAGCCTGACACTCCAATCTGGAATGTCAGGCTCGATCATAAATCAATCTTCAACAACCCACACGCTGAGTGAGGCTACTTCGTCTGCTCAGGAATCCGATCCTGGACGTTCGTTGCGATGCCAAGAATCTGAAGCGTACGAATAACCATCCACGTGACGTCGATCTCCCACCAGCGATGCCCGTGCCGAGCAAGTCGCTGATGTGCATGGTGGTTGTTGTGCCAGCCTTCGCCGTAGCTAGCCAGTGCGACCCACCAGAGGTTTCGAGAGCGGTCTGTAGTTTCGTAATTCCGATAACCCCAGATGTGAGTTGCCGAATTCACGAACCAGGTACTGTGGTAACAGAGAACTGCTCGCATGCAGACGCCCCACAGAGCCAGGGACCAGCCGAAGCCGGGTTCCATGGCTTCGCCAGCGACGAAAAGACCAATCCCGAGCAGAATTGTGAAGACCGGGAAGATCTTGTCGAAGACCCGGTGCCAGGGGTCTTTCCACATATCCGGAGCCCAGCGAGCGAACAGTGCTTCTTCTTCCGATTTCAGAACTCGCGGCTTGAACCACAGAATGTGCGACCACCAGAAACCATCATTCGGCGAATGTGGATCGCCGGGCAGGTCGGACAGCACATGATGCTTACGATGAGTCGCGACCCAGAAAATCGGCGAGCCCTCAGCGGACAACATTCCGCAAACCGAAAAGAAGTATTCAACAGGTTTGGGAACTTTGAAACTTCCGTGCGTCAACAGGCGGTGATATCCCAGCGTGACCCCAAGGCAGGCGGTCACAAAATGCAGGACAGCACAAATGGCAAGCCCCGTCCACGAAAAATACCAAAGTGACGCAACAGCCCCGGTATGCATAACGAGCATCCAGGTGAAGTTGGTCCAGTTCAAACCGTTTGGAAACCGGTCGCGGAAACGAGTCGGGATCGGGTGAGCGATCGGCTTGCGACCACTTTTCCCAGCCTTGTTCTCATCGGTCGATGGATCGGCCACCTGAGTTGCGGCCAGCAGTGCCGACTTGCTGCGCTTATCGTCTGTTTTCAGCGGTGATTCAACACTCACAGAATGTCTCCTGGGAAAATAAGTGAGAGCTCTGGTACTTGCCAGTCTCTGGACGTCCCTGCCCCGTAGGATTTCCTCTGCCCGGATCAACACCGACCGACACTCTGCCCATCACATTGCAGACAAAGTCAAATTCCCGGCCAACGTTTCCAGCAGTAAGTGAGAAATTCACCGAACCTCTCAACAGCCATCCCTAGGCCACAAACGGCCTATCGAATGGGGCGGAGTATAAAAGGGTATCGAACTTCCGGCTGTCAGGTCCGGGTCAAACTTGTGTCAAAGTTCTGTCATCAT
>JADHNX010000061.1 GCA_016779365.1 Planctomycetaceae bacterium | reverse complement strand
CGCATCGGTTGTTTACATCGGCGACGGAGTCAGCGGTCTTCGCCTGATTCCAGCCGCTCGACTGCAGACCCTGGTCGACGAGTTCCGAGCCAGCGAAGTTCCAGTCAACAGCTACGCCATCGGACCTCGCCGAGACCTGCAACTGCTTGGCGTTCTCGCCAACTGGACCGGCGGAAACATCGTTCTTGATGACGGTGCAACTTCTGCTCGAATTCTCGGAGCAACTCTCGCCCAGACTGCTGAGCAGACTGTCGTCTATCCTTCGAACATTTCCGTTGATTCGGATGAAACGACGCTGTTGCCTGCCGCAGCTCTGCCGCTTCGAGGCGATCGAGCGACGGTTTATCTGGCACGAGGGAAATCGCCATCGACCGTTGCGGCTCAGTTTGAAACAGAGGCCTTCAGTTGGAGAGTCGATGCTGCTTCCGCGAATGCTGACAACGCTTTTCTGGTGACGCTCGCTCAACGAGTCGAGCATTCACCAATCGATGCACCGTTTGCTGGTGAGCAGATGCTGAACGCCGCGAAGGATGCGTTTGCTCGACAGATCGATCAATTGTCTGCGTTGGGCGACGCCGCACTGCTCAACCGGGACTTGAATCAGGCTGCCGAGTACGGCAAAGCAATTCATCACCTCGATCCTTCAAATGAGCAGGCGTCTCGGCTGGTTAAGTCGGCGGCAAAGTTCCAGACCGTCAGTCAGGTCTCACAGCCGACCGACCCCAATGCTCCGACAGCCGATGCGACGACTCAATTGCAGACGGGAAGTCTGATTGCCGAAATCGAAGTTTTGCAGGCGATCAAAACTCAGCAGTTTCAATCGATTACTGCTCGGACAATTCAGGAAGCACGTCGAATTGCTGAAGAGGATCCTGATGCGGCCCTCAGCATCATCAAACGAGCAATCGGTGCGGTGAAAGCCGCCGAAGACATTGACCCGGATCAGCGGATCGCTCTGGCCAAGAGACTTCAGGGCGTGCTGGCTGACGTGAAAGGTCAGAAAGAAGTCGCTGAGTTGCGGTCGATCCGTGCTCAGGAACGAGTCGCCGCCATCGAAGCTCAGCGCCGCTTGATCGACGATATTGCCATCACTGATGACCGACTCGAACGTTTGATTGACAATGTTCGATCCCTGATTGAAACCGCTTCGCACGGCGAACCTGATAAATATCTGGAAGCAGAAGCCGTGGCGGAAGAAGCCGTCAACCTGCAGCCTGGCAAGAGCGTTGCCACAGCAGCTCAGGTCGTGTCTGAAGCCAGCGGCCAGCTTTACACCGCATTCTTTATGCGGACTCTGCGAGCTGACCGGTTCCTGGAAACTCTCGAACAGGTCGAGCGATCGCACGTTCCATTCCCGGACGAGCCACCGATCCGATGGCCACGACCGGAAGTCTGGAAGGCTCTCACCGAACGAAGAAAGCAGTACGCGTCAGTCGACCTTCACAAAGCAACGACAGCCGAGCGACGCATCACGGCGGCTTTGGATGATCAGACAACGATCAACTTCGCTGATACGCCTCTGACCGACGTGGTTGACTTCCTTTCTCGTACCCACGAAATCCCGATTATTCTCGACACGGTTGCAATTGAAGAAGCTGGTCTGCTGGTCGATGAGCCGGTCAACCTGACTCTGGCCGGGGTGACTTTGCAGAGTGCTTTGAAAATCATGCTGTCAGAATTCGAACTGACCTACGTGATTGAAGACGAAGTCATGAAGGTTACGACTGTCGAAGTCGCCAACGAAAAACTGTCGACTCGCGTTTACCCGGTGGGTGACCTGGTGGTCCAGCTTAACGCTCTGTCACTTGGTGGCGGTGCTGGCGGTGCGCTCGGTGGTGGTCAAGGTGGTGCGGGCGGAGTTGGTGGTCAGCAGGGTGGCGGTGGATTCGGTGGTGGTGGCGGTGGATTTGGCGGCGGTGGCGGTGGTGCTTTCAGTGTCGCTCCTCCGCAGGTTCCCAAAGGCATGAGTTCACCGACAACGGAAAAGGCGGCTCCGGTCAAACAGCCGGCTGATCCGGTGCTGCGAGGAATTCTGGACGGGATTCTCAACGAATCGGCCAGCGACGAGTCTGCATCGACCGGACAGGTTTCGTTCGAAGGTTACGCCCAGGTAAAGGCTCCAGTTTTTCGGTTCGACAATAAGTCGATCGAAGAACTGAAAAAAAAACAGTAGGTTCGAGTCAGACTGCGGGGGCTGCGAAGAATCGGCAGACTGTTGGCAGCATTCGCAAGTCTGATGAGGCGACCTCAACGGATCAGAAGAAACAAGGGTCGAGTGCCGCTGGCGCTCGACCTTCTTCTGTTGTGCCATCCGAAAAGCCCGCTGCCAGGGTGAATGTTGGGCCGGCTGATGCGAGGCCTCGCGCACAGAAGGTTGGAACCGAGTCGTCGGATGACGCGTGGTTTCGGCGTTTTTCCGAAAAGACGTTCGCCGATAGCGACATCGTTCGCACGGTTGGCAAGCTGCACGCGGCCGGCAAGCACGAAGAAAATGTTTCGTTGATTCTGGCTGCGATTACGACGGGTCAATCGCAGCCCTGGATGTACGATGTTCTGCCGAGGTCGATGAAGCTGGCAGGTCGCCCGCAGCAGGAGATTGAGCGGGCTCTCACTTCCAGGATCGACTTCACCACGTCCAATCTCGATTCGCTGCTGGTTTCGGCCGCGACGATGGCTCGACTGGACGGTACCGAGTTGGCGTTGGAACTTTATCAACAGGCGTCGCTGCTCGATCCCACCAGACCGGAGCCGTACGCCCTGGCGATGAGGCTTGCCCGCAAAGCAAAAGATGTCGACGCGACCGAGTGGGCCTGCGCGGGAATTCTGACTCACGTCTGGACGAAAGATTTTCAGAAGCGTCACGATGCCGCCCGGGACGCAGCGGCGGACACTCAGCAGGAACTTTTCAAAGCCGGCAACCAGGAGCGGCTGAAGAAGTTCAAAGCGGCGATCGCTCAAGCAGAGCAGCGCGACTTGCAGATTAAAGTCGAATGGTCAGGCGACGGCGATCTTGATCTGGACGTTAAGGAACCGTTGGGGACGTCATGCTCGGTCGTCGAGCCGAAGACGGCGTCTGGAGGTCTGCACATTCACGATGGTTTCGGTCCGCGACGCGAGAACTGCTACGAAGAATACATTTGCGTCGAGGCCGCTCCGGGAACGTATGACCTTAAAATCGAACACGTTGCCGGCAGCATCGTCGGTAAACGCTGCGTGGTGACAATTGTCAGCCATGTTGGCTCGGCGGAGAAACGAGTCTTGCGAAAGGTCGTCAGTCTCGATGCCAGAACGGTCATTGTCCCGTTCAAGCTTGAGAAAGGTCGCCGTCAGAAGCTTGGCCCGCAGCCACAAAATCAGCCGACCAGCCAGGACTCGACGCAACTCACTCGACAGCAAATCATCGCTCGGGTCCGTCGCGGCGGCGGAGGCGCCGTCGGTCAGGGCGTCGCTCAAGGCGGAGCAGTGCAGGGGGGCGCTCCAGGACAGGGCTTTCGATTGCCGGCGGGAGCCTTCACAGCGGGCGTTGGGTTTACTCCGGTCGTTGGCCTCATCAATGAGGGCGTTTCTTTGACGGCCAACGCGGTTGTTTCAGCCGATCGGCGGTTCGTGCGAATTTCCGTCGCCCCGTTCTTCAACACGCTGCGAGACATTCAGACGTTCAGCTTTCAGGGCGGAACCGGGGCTCAGCAAGGCGGGGCAGTCGGCCAGCAGGGCGGTGGCGCAGGCCAGTAACTCGGGATTCGGCCAGCGAACGAGCTGCCGGAAGAAGAAACTGTCTGCCATTCCCCGTTTTTCGACCAGCGAACTGGTCGGGAGATTACCGTCTCAATACGATTCGCGCCGGTTCTGAATGAGCTGTCGCGTGGCGGCTCGGCTGCATTCCGCACACCTGCGAAAAGTGTACGTTTTCTTATGGTCACGCCCCGAGTTTGCGTTTTACGAGCCCCTGGTACGAACTGCGATCCTGAAACCGCGTACGCCTTTGAAATGTGCGGCGCGAAGGCCGAGCGAGTCCACCTCCTGCGAGTTCTTGAAGATCCCGCCGTGCTGGCCGGTTTTCAGGCACTCTGTATCCCTGGTGGTTTCAGCTATGGAGACGACATCGGCGCGGGCGTCATTTTTTCGAGCCATCTGCGAGGTCGGTTGTCCGATGCTCTGCAGGAATTTCTGACGGCTGACAAGCTGGTCCTCGGAATCTGCAACGGCTTTCAGACACTGCTCAAGTCGGGAATTCTTCCCAATGGAGCGGCTGGAGTATCATCGGACGCAGATGCAGAACCAGAGGCGACGCTCACCTGGAACGACAACGGTCGATACACCTCGCTGTGGGTGAATCTGGCCAACCTGAGCGACAACAACGTCTTCCTGCGAGGCATCGATCAGATCGAAATGCCACTCGCTCATGCTGAAGGCCGGCTCGTCGTTCGCGATCCGGCAATTCTCGAAACATGGAAGAAAAACGGTCAGGCCGCACTTTGCTACTGCTCACCGCAGGCTGAATCAAACAGCAAAGACAATCCAGCCAGGTGGTTGACCGAGAAACTCGAATACCCGGTGAATCCAAACGGCGCGTTTGCCAACATCGCGGGCCTTGGCGATGCGACCGGGCGAGTGCTCGGCCTGATGCCACATCCAGAACGATTCATCCACGCCACACAGCACCCCGAGTGGACTCGCCGGAAGCTGCGAGGCGAAGGCGATGGACTCAAGCTCTTCCGCAACGCGGTCGAGTACTTCGGGTAAGGCGCCTGCCGGAAAACAAACCATCAAGTCAATGTGTGCCACTGGCTTTGCCAGTGCGGGACTTTCAGAAACCGCCGATTGGCAACAACACTGGCAGAGCCAGTGGCACACAACTTCAATCGACCAGTAAGGGTGACGGATGACGTTTGAAAGTTTAGCTGGCAACGCACCTGGGGGTTGCCTGCATCCTTTTCGTTAATTCCGTGTCTTCCGTGGTCAACTTATCGAACGACAACTTTCACAACCAGGTATTAAGTAAGCGAACCTTCCCATGACCGACCGAAGAATTCTCGTGACTGCGGCTCTGCCGTACGCGAACGGGCAGATTCACATCGGCCACCTGGTCGAGTACATCCAGACGGACATCTGGGTGCGTTTTCAAAAGCTGCGAGGCAACCGCACCGTCTTCTTCTGCGCTGACGACACGCACGGCACCGCGATTTCGATCCGTGCTCGCGCGGAGGGGCGGACCGAAGAGGAAGTCATCGCCGAAATGAGCGAAGCTCATCAGCGCGACTTCGCAGCGTTCGGCATCGAGTTCGACAATTACGGCTCGACGAACAGCCCGGAAAATCGTGAACTCTGCGGCCAAATCTGGAAGTCGATCCGCGAAGCCGGGCTCGTCAAGGAAAAGGACATTGAGCAGTTGTTCGATCCGGAAGCGGGAATGTTTCTCGCGGATCGTTTCGTCAGAGGTACCTGTCCAAATTCAGATTGCAACGCGCCGAACCAGCCGGGCGATAATTGCAGTAAGTGCGGAAGGACTTACTCACCTGCGGAACTGGTTGATCCTAAAAGCACACTGTCCGGAGCAACTCCCGAAATTCGTACGGCACGGCACCTGTTCATCGAACTAAGCCAGTTGCACAGTTTTCTCGATGAATGGTCTCAGTCGGGAAAGCATCTTCAGCCCGAAGTCGCGAATAATCTTCGGGGCCAGTTTCTGGGTGATCCTTCTTCGGAAGAAGGCGCCAAAGAGCTTCGAGACTGGGACATCTCTCGCCCGGCTCCGTACTTCGGTTTTGAGATTCCAGACAGTCCCGGCAACTACTGGTATGTCTGGTTCGACGCACCGATCGGCTACATGGCCTCGACAAAGCAGTGGTGCGACCGGAAGGGCGAAAATTTTGACGACTGGTGGAAAAGCGACGACACCGAAATTCACCATTTCATCGGAAAGGACATCACCTACTTCCACACGCTGTTCTGGCCAGGGATGCTCAAGACGGCTGGCTTCAGTCTTCCAGAGAAGGTTCACATTCATGGCTTCCTGAAAGTCGACGGCGAAAAGATGTCCAAATCTCAGGGCACTTTCGTGATGGCTTCGACCTATCTGAACCATTTGGATCCGGACTGTCTGCGATACTTCTATGCGTCGAAACTCGGACCAGGCCTGGGCGACATCGACCTGAACCTGGAAGAATTCGTTAACCGCGTGAACTCGCACCTGGTCGGCAACATCGTCAACCTGGCGTCGCGGTCCGCGAAGTTCGTCGGCGGAAACACGCTGTGCGATGAGTATCCAGACGATGGCGGACTGTTCGCGGCTGCCGCAGCGAAGGCGGATCTGATTGCGGAATACTACGAGCAGTGTGATTTCAGTTCGGCGATGCTCGAAGTCCTCCAGCTTGCTGACGAAGCAAACCGATTCATCAATGACCGAGCCCCCTGGAAGTTGAACAAGGATCCTGAAAAGGCGGGGGAAGTCCGAGAAATCTGCTCGATCGTGCTGAATCTTTTCCGCCAACTGGCCGTGTTCCTGCAGCCAGTCTTGCCGAAGCTGGCCGAACAGGCGGGTGAGCTGCTGAACTCGCCGATTACGAACTGGGAAGACGCGAAAACTCCGCTGACGGGCACGCCGGTCAGCGATTTCAAACACATGATGCAACGAATTACGAAAGCACAGGTAGACGCAATGGTTGAAGAAAGCAAAGTGGATGAAACAGCTGACGAAGCTGCCGCCAGCGAAAATGGTTCGCAGTGGAATGACGGCCCTGAAGCTCTGGAAGCCGAACCGATGACCGAAGAGTGTACGATCGAAGACTTCGTAAAAGTCGATCTGCGAGTCGCTCGGGTGATCGCCGCCAAAGACGTCCCGGAAGCCAATAAGCTGCTGAATCTGACGCTCAGCCTGGGCGGCGGAGAAACTCGAAACGTCTTCGCTGGAATCAAAGCCGCTTACAAGCCGGAAGATCTGATCGGTCGACTGGTCGTCTGCGTGGCAAACCTGAAGCCTCGCCAGATGAAATTCGGGCTGAGCGAAGGCATGGTCTGCGCGGCCGGTCCGGGTAAGGCGGACGTCTTCCTGCTCGACATCGACGACGGCGCCGTCCCCGGCCAGCGCGTCCATTGATCAGCCGTTAATGACACGTTTGCCGCAGATTTTCGAACACTGGTCGACGCTGATATTCACTAATCCTTGATTAGCGATTATTAGTGCTGATCAGTGTTCTTTTTTGTGTCTGACGAGGACGGAGCGATGGCGTATTCCAAGGGTGATCCGGTTCCGTGGTTCAATGCCGACACGCATACGACTCCCCAGTTCCAATTCAACGCGGCGGCGGGACGCTATGTCGTGCTGAGTTTTCTGGGGGCGACTTCGCGCGGAAGCTCGCAACAGGTCGTGCGTGATGTGGAGCTGCACCGAAAAGAGTTCAGCGACGAGCGAGTCTGTTTCTTCGGGGTGATCATCGATCCGGCTGATTTCGATCAGGGTCTCGTTCGCGAGTTTGTTCCGGGGGTGCGTTACTTCAAAGACTTTCAGCACCTCGTCAGCGAAGGCTACGGCGCGATCTCAAAAGGTCTGGCGGGAACTCAGGCCACGATTCAGTATCGACCGTTTACGCTGGTTCTTGATCAGCGGCTCAGAACAATCGCCAGCATCCCGATTGAGGATTCCGGAGTCGGTCACCTGGCCAGGGTTCTGGATGTTGTGCGTCCATTGCCGAGCCTTGGAGAGCACTCAAATGCCGATGTGCAGGCTCCGGTTCTGATTGTGCCGAACATCTTCGAGCCCGAATTCTGTAAAGAACTGATTGGCCTCTATGAATCTCGTGGAGGAGAAGATTCGGGATTCATGAGGGACCAGGGCGGGAAGACTGTCGGCATTTATGACTACGGCACAAAACGACGACGAGATTACGTCATCGAGGACGAAGCAATTCGAAAGAAGTGCATGTTCAAGATTCACGATCGACTGGCTCCGGAGATTCGACGAGCTTACCAGTTCAACGCGACGCGAATGGAACGGTACATCGTTGCCTGTTACGAAGGTGAGCACGGCGGCCACTTCAGGGCTCATCGTGACAACACAACTAAAGCAACGGCGCATCGACGGTTTGCGGTTTCACTGAACCTGAACGATGAATACGACGGCGGCTGCGTGTGGTTTCCCGAGTTCGGCAAGAAGCTCTTCAAGCCTCCAGCCGGCGGAGCGTGTGTTTTTTCGTGCTCGCTTCTGCACGAAGCGACGCCCGTCACCAGCGGCAAACGGTACGTTTTTCTGCCATTTCTGTATGATGACGAGGCTGCCAAAGTTCGCGAGGCGAACCAGCAATTCCTCGGCGGCAACGTCAATGCTCCGCCGGTTTGAGACTTCGTCAAGCTTTCTGAAAGGCTCTGTCCGTGAGATATCTGATACTGTTTTTTTGCCTGGGTGCCGTTTCGTTTGGGGCGAGCCAAAGTTCCGTTGCTGCCGAGAAAGTCGAACCGGGCTTCGTGTCGATTTTTGACGGCAAGACTCTGGAAGGCTGGGAAGGCAACCTGAAGATGTTCCGTGTCGAGGATGGCGCGATCGTTGCGGGGACTCAGAAAGAACGAATTCCCAACAACGAATTCCTTTGTACAAAAAAGCGGTACAGCAATTTCGAGTTGCGTCTTCAGGCAAAACTCGAAGGCAAAGGCAACAACGCCGGCATTCAATTCCGCTCAGAACGAATCCCGAACCATCACGAGGTGATCGGTTTCCAGGCAGACATCGGCGCGATGAAGGACAACGAGCTGATCTGGGGAGCACTCTACGACGAGTCGCGGCGTCGGAAGTTTCTGGTCACCGGCGATCAGGCCGAGTTGAAGAAAGCCGTGAAGCAGGACGGCTGGAACGACTTCGTCATCCGCTGCGAAGGCTCGCACATTCAGATCAAAGTGAACGGTTACCTCGCCGTTGACTACGTCGAGAAAGACGCCGGCATCGCCGAGTCAGGCATTATCGGTGTCCAGATTCACAGCGGCGAGCCAGCCGAAGCGTCCTACCGAAACATTCGCATAAAAGAGTTGAAGTCAGCTTCAAAGAAGTAAGGTTCTTTGTGCGGAAGAGCGCAGGGTGTGTCTAGACGCACCCTGCGGAAAACTAAAAAGAAACGCTCGAAACTGTAGTCTTACAGTTTCGAGCGTTTTGTGTTTGGCGTTGTGAATCAGTCAGGCGAGTTCATCTTTACGACCGATGCCTGCGTGGATGGCTGATTCGGTGATGACCTTGTCCATGAAAATGTCGTGCGACTGCATCGGGATTTCCGGGAACATCTGGCAGTCAAAGGCCAGGGCGACCAGTGGACAATCCGGGCGAGCGTGTTCGAGCAGCTTGTCGTAGTAGCCTTTGCCGTGCCCGGTGCGGCCACCGCGTTCGTCGAAGCCAACGCCCGGCACCATGATCAGGTCGATGTCTTCCGGGTTAACGACTTTTTCAGCAAGCGAACGCAGTTCGGCTTTGGGTTCCAGAATTCGGTACATGCCTTCGGCGAGTTCGTCGACGCTTTCCATGTGGAACAGCTCAAGTTCACCGGCCTCGTTGCACCACGGGACGATGATCTTCTTGCCCGTTGCCAGAGCAGCCTGAAACGCGTGTCGCGTGCGAACTTCGGCTCGAACATCGACGTAGAAGAGCACTGTTCCGGCCCGTTCGAACTCGGGCAGTGCCATGAACTTTGCGACGATCGTCTCGCTAAGTCCGTCCTTGTTTTCCTGGGTTCGACGGTTTTCGTGAGCCTGCTTGCGAATCTGCGATTTCAGCTCGGCCAGGTCCGTAGTTTGAGTGGATGCGTTTTCTATTGACGAGTCCATGCCCGGTGCTCCCTGTGGGTTCGTTTCAGTCAGGGCGAGACGATACCAGGGTCAGAGAACGTTTTCAAATCGTCCAGAATTCTTGACAGGGACTTCCCTGTTGTCGCTTGCCAGGAGTTGGAGATGAACGGTGACGACACTTTCGTCACGTGTGCCAGTGGTTTAATTCGGTCCTGCTTAAAACGGTCGTTTTCTGAGGAAGACGACTGAAAGGGGCCATTGAAAGTGGCAAGCTACAAAATCAAAACAATGAAACGCCAGACTTATGGATACCGTTTCGGAATCGCAGTCGGCCCTTGCGTGGTGGTCCGTTTACGGCTCGACCAGAATCGTCTGCGGTGCGAGTTCCTTCGCAAGTGCGGTCGGTGAGGAGATCACGATTGTCGATTCGGAAAGCTCGTGCAGCGCGGCAAGAACGCATTCTGCGCCAGCGGTGTCCAGGTCCGCGAGCGGTTCGTCAAGCAGCAGTAGGCCAGGCTTCAGCACACACGCTCGCGCCAATGCCGTGCGGCGACCTTCGCCGCCGGATAGCGAGCTGACTGATCGGTCGGCGAGATGCTCTATTCCAAAACGTGCCATCCAGAGTTCGGCAAGTTCGCGACGTGAAGACTTTGATACTGACCTGGCTCTAAGTCCGTATTCGACATTCGCGAGAACTGTTCCGCTGAAGAGGTAGGGAGACTGGTGGACGAAAACTCGATCGCTCAATGGAAACGCGACTTTGCAGGTGCCCTGGAAGTCCGTTTCAAGTCCCGCCAGCACTCGCATCAGCGTTGACTTTCCGCTTCCGTTGGGGCCTGTGATGCCAACCGTGCTGCCTCGATCGATCGTCGCGTTCTTGATCTGGCAGATGATCTGCTCGCCTTTGTTAACGGTCAGGTTTGATACGGTAATGACGGGCGGAGTCGCTGATTCAGCAGAAGGATTCACAACTCGGCCTCCCCAGTTCGGCGGCTGAGCAGCGCGATGATCAGCGTGACAAGTAGGGCGATTGTCAGCAGGATGAGGCTCATCGCGATTCCGGAAGCAAACTCGCCGCGTGCTGTTTCCAGTGCGGTTGCTGTTGTCAATGTGCGAGTTCGACCCGGGATGTTGCCGCCAACCATCATGGCGATTCCGAGTTCGGTGAAGCATCGCGAGAACGCTGTCAGAACAGCCAGCATGATGACCAGGCGAGCTTCGCGGAGGTAAGTCATCGATCTCTGAACAGTGCCGGCTCCCAGAGTCATGGCGGTTTCAAAGACTCGACGGTCAAGCCGCGAAATGGCTCCGTGAGTCAGCGTGACGACAATCGGAAGTGCCAGGAAGAACTCGCCGAGCACGATGGCCCAGGTGGTGTAAAGCAGTTCGAATTCCCCCAGCGCGCCGCGGCGCGAAAGGAGTCCGTAGCAAAGTAAGCCGATCAGGACGGTGGGGACCGACATGCCAACACGAAACATGACCACAACGGCGGATCGGCCTGCAAAACGCTTTCGCGCGAGAAACAGCCCGGTTGCGATGCCGAGAGTCGACGCGACGACGACGGCCACGATGGAAACCCACAGGCTGCGGATTGCGGCGTCGATGACGGCATCGTCAAGTCGCAGCAGAAGTTTCAGGGCTTCCTGAATACCCTCGCGGATCACTCGGACGATTCCTCAGCAAGCCGGTCGGCGTGAAAGAGTCGCTGCCCGTTAATTTCGTAACTGGCGATCAGGTTCTGAGCCTGCTCTGAAATCAGGAAGTCAGCGAATCGGTTGGCCAGTTCAGCGTTGACGGCGGGATGTTTTTCAGGGTTGACCACCATCACCGCGTACGGGTTTTCAAGATCGTTCGCTCCGCTAACGAGTGGCACGAGCTGAAAATTTCGGCTCTGCTTCAGCCATGTTCCGTCATCCGTCAGCACGTAAGCGTTCATTTCGTCGGCCATGATCAGCGTCGGCCCCATGCCCTGGCCGCTTTCGATAAAGCCATTCCATTCAGGTCGACCACCGAGTTTCTGCCACAGTGCCTGTTCGAGTTTGTGAGTGCCGCTGTCGTCGCCTCGCGAGACAAATCGATGTTTGCCTTCCGAGATTCTGCGCAGCGCAGCGATGGCGTCTGTTCCCGTTGCTTCTGCCGGGTCGTCGACCGGTCCGGCGATGATGAAAAAATTGTGCATGATCGGTTCGTGCCGGACGCCATGTCCTGCCGCCATGAAAGCTTCTTCGGCAGAGCGGGCATGAACGAGAACGGCGTCCACATCACCGGCCTCGCCCAGCTTTAACGCGGCGCCAGTGCCCACGGCAATCAGGTCGACTCGGCAGTGGCTGGCCTTCTCAAATTCCGGTAGCAGGATGTCGAGCAGTCCGGAATCGCGAGTGCTGGTAGTCGATGCTACTTTCAGCACTGTCTGCGCGCGAGACGTCACCTCGGATGTTGAAGCGTCAGTCGTTGAGGCGTCGGCCGTTGTTCTGGTTTCCAAAGTTGCCGAACCGGTCTGCGGGGCAGGCTGTGTGCCGCAACCGCTTAAAAAAGCCACCAGCAGAAACAGGCTGTGCACCATCGCTGAAGATTGAGATATTTCGCTGTGCATGATCGTTTCGAGGCTTCCGCGAATCTGTGTTTCA
>JADHNX010000060.1 GCA_016779365.1 Planctomycetaceae bacterium | reverse complement strand
TCGACAAACTCGGGCGATGTCTGCTCCATGCTGGCGACCCGGCGGATCACGTCGAGCTGCTTATCCGGAGGCAGGTCTTTCAGAATGTCTGCGGCGAGTCCCGTCGGAAGATTGGACATGATCAGAGCAATTGTTTGAGGCTGCTCTTCACTGATGAAATTCAAAACGTCTTCCGCCTTGAATTTGTGCAGAAAACCGAACGGCACGCTTTTCAGCGAGTCTCTGATGTTCTTGATAATTTCGTTGGCTTCTTCTTCGCCGATCGATTGCGAAAGAAGTTCTCCAGCCAGGTCGAGACTCCCACGTTCGATCACCGTCCGCGAGTCGACCGCTTCGCGAAACGTATTGATTGCTTCTTCCTGCTCTGCTTTAGTGACGTCGTCCGTGCGCGCAATTTCCAGGCTCACCAGCTCCATCAGGTCCTTGGGGAGATGATTCATCACCCGAGCAGCCTTGGGCTTGTCGAGACTCAGCAGGACGATTGCAGCTCTCTTCAGATCGTTCATCGACGCGTTTCGTTTGGGGCAGTTTTACTCGATGGAAAAAAAGTCATGCGTTCTGCAGCCACTTCGAAATGATTGCCGCCGCAGCCGCTGGATCATTCTCGACCGTCGATTCGAGGGTCTCACGATTCGACAGAAGTCGTTGCTCGGCTTCTGCAACAACGACTTCCTTTTCAACGGCCGCCGCCGCAAAGTCTGCGGCAACCGTTGTCACGGTGCTGGACAGTTTGTCGAGCGCCGCCGTCGACGGCGCAGACTCTGAAATCGGCATACTCTTCTTGAGAAGCATCAATGCCCACGCACCAAACAGTGTCAGAGCAATGCTGCTGCCCCATGTCGAAAAGAAGTCTTTGAGCATGTCGGTAACCGGCAGATCCATCGAAGGTGCATCCTGCTCGATTCGCCGGTGTGTGGTGACGACGACGGAACCTTCCGGAGAGTTCGGCGGAATCAGTTTCGAGACGATGCTCGTGACGGTAGCGGTGAAGGATTTCTTCTCTTCCTCAAACTTTGAGAGGAAGTCGGCTTTTTCCTGATCCGTCGTTCCCAGTGGCGTTCCGCCACGGATCACGAGTTGCTCGATGTGACTTTCGGGAATCGATACGGCGACCTGCAACGAAGTTTCGTTGAGCGGTGTTCCCTGAGTGTCCGTTACAGTCATCGAAGGCGCTGAGAACGTTTTCGTGCTCTGGTTTTTGTCCGAAGTTGAAGTCTGTTGTGAATTCGTCGAAGCCAGGCTGCGAGGTTGATTAGACGCCGTTCCTGGCGTTCCGGCGGCAGGGCCTTCGTTGCTGGTTGACTCTTCCGTATCCTGAATCGTCGTCAGTTCGACGCCCTTGTCGATCTGTTGAGTGCGTTCGCGAGTGGCCAGGACATTGTCAAAACCGACATGCACAGCAACGACGGAATTGGGAGCGATCTCGTTGAGGGCATCCTGAATTCGCATCTGATGAAACTGAACCCGGCTACGTTTCAGGTCTTCCAGTTTGTTGTCAAAAGGGTCGTCAGGATCGTTGCCTGCCCAGGACTGTCCGGTTGAACGATCGATGACGACGACATTTTCCCGTTCCAGGTCCGGCACCATCGTCGCGACCGAATTTCGCAGTGATTCAACCAGTCGACGAGGAAGTTCACGACCGCCGTCCGGGGTGACATGAACCGAAGCTTTCACGCCACCAGTTCTGTTCCATCGTGACTTGCCGTCCGGTCGCGACCAGATCACCTGAGCGTCCCGGATTCCGTCGATGGCTCGCAGGTTGTTGCGAATTTTCCTGGAAAGCTGCACGTCCATCAGAGCGGCAAACTGGCTTTGCGGAGTGAATGGGTTGACCTCCTTAAGTGCTGCTTCCAGCTCGTCGTACGCGTGCGGCGAGCTGATTCCGGCAGCCATCAATGCACCGTTGTATTCATCAACCTTCGAAGTCGGGACAAGAATTCGACCACCAACCGTGCGAAAGTCGTTGAACCCTCGGTCGAGCAACGCCTGCTCGGCCTGAGCGCGAACTTCGCTGTCGAAGGCCGCGCCGTACTGCAGAGGAGTCGTGCCGCCATCGTCGCCGCCAAAAATCAGGATTCCGAACGGCACCATGACCATCAGGCCGAGCGCCACCAGCGTCATCTTCTGATGAGGCTGCATGTCGCCAAACAGGTCATTGAACTGAGCACGGATTTTGTTGATGAATTCGACCATTGATCACGCTATTGAGGAATTGAATGCAGACTGGAACAAAGAATTCCGACATCTACATCTGCATGTTTTTGAGTTCTTTCCAGGCGTCGACGACTTTTCGTTGAACCTGCAGCATCAGCCGTGTCGCCAGTTCGGCTTCTCGCATGGCGATGACAGATTCCGCAAGTGTGATGTCGCTGCCAGCCAGGTTGTCTCCGATAGTTGTTTGAGCCGCATGTTCCAGTCCGGCGACTTCGCTCATCGAGTTGAGCATCAGTTTCTGAAACGACGGACCGCTGACTTCGCTGGTCGAACTGGGCGACAGTGTCTTCATCAGGAACAGAGGGTCAGACATGCCCAGCGGCGTTCCGAGTCCGTTGATCTGTGACATGAGAAGGCTTTGCGTAGGTTGAGAGTTGAGAGTTCGACTACTGGAGCAATCGCAGAGTTTGTTCGGCCATCTGACGGGTCATCTGGATGGCCGAGGTATTGGCTTCGTACGCTCGACTGGCAAGAATCGCGTCGGCAAATTCGTTCATCAGGTTGATCTCTGGAAAGGCGACCATGCCGGTTTCCGGATCGGCATCCGGATGCCCTGGATCATGCACCAGACGCGGGCCGGTCGACTGATCGACGTGAACTCGAAAACCGACTTCGCTTGGTCCCTTTTTGCCGCGCGTGCTCTCGGAAAAGAACTCGACGTACCGGCGCTGGAACGGTTCGACTTCGCCGTTAGCGTTCCGAGTCGTCTGCGCGTTGGCAATGTTGCCCGCGATGACGTTCATTCGTTCGCGCTGAGCGACGAGCGCGCTGCGGCTGATGTCGAGGGTACGAAGCATGTCACGGACCTCCTTGTCCGAGGCGGCTGTCGATGTCTTAACAAAGCAGATTGAGTGGGGATTGAGTCAATGATTCGAGCAGCGAGCCGATGACAATCGGTTTATGCCTGCCCCGAAATCACGGATTCGAGCAAGTTGTATTGAGAAGTCATCATCTGCATGGCATAGCTTTGCATCATCAACGTTCGAGTCATCTCCATGACTTCGTGTTCGATGTTGCGTTTGCCGTTGTCCTGCAGACCGAGTGAGTGGGAAGGAAGTTGCTGAGAGTGGAAGAGTTCGTCAGTAAACAGGTCGTCGACGACCAGTTCACGAGTCATCAGGGTGGAAGGGAATTCGACGGGAAGGAGCGAAGAAGTGCTTTGAGATGTGTGCTGAGAGGGAGATCTGAGCTGCTGGACAGCCTTTCTCATCGCTTTCTGAAAGGCTTCAATCGGCAGATCCCGAGTCTTGTAATCGGGCGTGTCAATTTTGGCAATATTGGCTGTGAGCACCTGCTGCCGCCGTTCGTTGAACTGCGCGACCTGCTTGAGCAAAGGCACCGTCGGTGGCTGAATGAATGAGTTGATCATGTCCGAAGACTCCCGGCGGAACCATTTTTTCCGCGACTCGAAATTCCGCGACTAACGACTGGCGTCAAGAAATCGTGGGCGAGGTGCGTTGCCATGCCCGACACCTGGTAACCCGTGAGCCGACTCGCCGATTTCTTTCAGGCGTCCCTGAGTTTCATCGCGTCGCTGAGCGAGTGCTGCCGTTCCCTGTTTTTCCAAAGCCATTGATTCGGCCAGCAACGATTCCGCGTCATCGATCGCCGACTGGCACCTGGATCGGACGTCCGCAGTCAGCCGGTCCCGGACCGACTTCCAGAAATCCACGATCCCGCCGAACGAGCGACCAAGCTCTGCCAGGTGTTCCAGAACCCGCTGCTTCTGCGCAATCAGTTGCAACAGTTCAGTGAAATTGCCGTCGTCGATCAGGCTGGACTGCTGACGCGAAAGTTCCAGCATCGCGCGACAGAACTCTCGCCGCCGCTGGAGCACGTCGAGCAGGTCCGGCTGCTGTGTTGAATCAAGCTGTTTTGTCACACTTGTCATGACCTGGTTCTGTGTTCCGTGAAAAATCAGTTGAGTGTTCAGTGATTCCTGACAGACCGTTTTTAGTGAGTGATGCGTTATGAGGCGTCGGATAGTTGCGGAAACTGCCGGTCGTGAACCTGGCGAGCCCACTCGATCCATTCGCCCCATTGCTCTCGCGATTGTCCGGTTGACGGTGAATCGAAGGCGGCATCGGGAAGTCGACCGAGTACTACACGCGCCTGTTCGAGTTGTCTCCTGGCTTCGTCGGGTTGCTCCAGCCGCGAATAGCAACGGGACATCTGGACGTAAGCCGGCAACACCGAAACGTGATCAGCGAAACGGCTGGTGACCATCCGGAACCCGACCAGCGCGTCGGCATAGCGTTCCTGTTCGAACTGGGTTTCCGGAATCGCCATGAAAGTCGTCCGGTACATTTCCTGCCCGTAGTCGTCGAGCATTCCCGTTACCTGCAACGCCTGCAAGGTTTGCTGCAAAGCTCGAAACTCGTCACCGGCCCGATTCAGGGTGTGAGAAAGTTCAAGGAACAGTTCCTTCCGAGCGTTCACCGGCATCGAGTCCGTCAGTTTTTCTCTGATCTCGGTCGCCGATGACTGGAGCGACTTTGCCAGCAGATAGCGTGCGGGAATGCGTTCTTCGGTGTCCGGGTAACGTTCGAGATACTCGTCGAGATGCCGGATCGCTTCCTTCCATTGAGCATACGCCTTCTGTCGTTGCTCCAGTTGCTCTTTCGATAATTCGGCACCGTCAGCGGGCACAGACTTACGAAACTCGTTGGACGCCTGACGAGCCTGCAGCTGGCCCAGTGCGAACTTCGCAAGCCGCCATTCGTTGGCATCTGGTTCCAGCTCGTCCGACGTCAGCATCGCCCGCCAGATTCGCTCGGCATCGTCAGGACGATTTCGTTCAAGCTGGCAAAGGCCGAGACGATAGGTCGCTTCAAACACGGATGGGTCGGTCGGAGAATTCAGTTCGACGCTGCGGAAGGCTTCGAACGCTTCACTCAACCGGTTCAGGTTCATGAGCATCCGACCTCGAAAAACGTAGGCCTTCGGCACGCCTTGAGCAGGCTCGGATCGAATGAACTCGTCGACCTGAGTCACCGCTTCCTCAAACGCATAACCGCGAGCGAAATCCTCGGCACTCGTCCACACGGTATCAGGATACCCCGCTTCCGTCCGCGTCGCGTTTGCCAGCGCCGCGTGAGATTTTCCGCTCTCGATCCACAGTTTCAGAGACTCAGGCAACAGTTCCTGCTTCGCTTTAAACGTCGCCACGTCAACTTTCGTCTGCACAGAAAGAGCCCACTGCCGACTGGTTTGAGCCGACAGTTCCAATGCTCGAACTCGCTCGATCAATGGAGACATGACTCGGGTCAGAGCCAACGCTCGCTCGAATTTTTTCTTCTCAACCCAGTCGCTCCAGGCGAGGAGAATGTTGTCTCGAAACTGGTTGATGGTCAGCCAGCGATTCCGAAAATCCTGAGGACGAACAACGGCCCGCAAGACCTGACGATAAGCTGCGATGGCTTCCTCGTCCCGACCGGCAGCTCGCAGCAGACTGGCCATTCGGAGCTGCGACGCCAGCCACTCATCAGTCTCGGCAAACTTGCGAGCCGTCCTCTGATAATAGTTGATTGCCGACTCAGTCGTCCCCATTCGCTCAGCAGACAACGCGTTGAGAAACGACGCCTGGCTCGCATACATCGTGTAATTGTTGTCAGCGATCAGCGGCTTCAGCAGCGTTTGCGCTTCAGAATATTTTTGATTGGCCTCGTTGGTCGAGCCGTTCTTCGACAGGGTCTCGGCCTGTGACATCGCAATTCTCGCCAGCGAGATGATGCGCTCATGCTCGACGCTCGTCGCGGAGGCGACGTTCGAAAGTGTCTCTGTCGCCTCGTCGGTTTTGCCTTGTTTTTCCAGAATGTCCGTTCTGAGTAACGCCGCATGGGCCGCCTGTTCGTCGGTCATGCTGCCACGAGCTGGCAGCTGGTCACTGAGTGCCAGCGCGTCGGCAAGACTCTGTTCCGTCTGTAAATCGAGATAATTTTCCATCAGCAGAATCGACGCCTCGACACTGCCTTCCGGATACGTGGTCAGCGATTCTTCCAGAATCTCGCGAGCCTTTGTGGGAAGGCTGACAGTTTGCAGGGCAACGCCCAGAGCCCACATCATTTCGCCGCGTCGCTCGTCCGGCATCGCGCGCGGCGCCGCGTATTCAAAATTCTCGATCGCCTTCAGGTAACGTTCCTGCTGCTCTTTTCCGGTGAACTCTCGACCGTCGTAGAACGAGGCCAGTCCACGGATGTAATGCTGACCGGCCGGAAAATCAGGATCGACGTACTTCAGCTCGTCGAGTTCTTCGACAATCTCCATTGCCTGACGAATCTGCCAGTTCGTTTCGCGTTTGTCGATCAGTTCGAGGGCTTTCGCCAGCTTGTCGGCCGGTGTTTCCGGGTCGCCCGAAAGTACAAAGAACGCACCGCCACCTCCCACCACAGCCAGCAGGGCCACGATGATGATCAGCTTCTTCTTCGATCCGCCTGTGGCCGGTTCTGCTGTGGCCTCGGCGTCATTGGCAGGTTCATCAGCCACGAAAACTTCTCGCACAGAACGCGTCGACGATCCACCTGTCGAGGCGCATCAGCATTCTGTCAGGTGCAAATTGAAAAGGGGTGGGAAAGTCGACCGGAGATGGCCTGAGGAAGGGATGCCGCCGTTCGGCCGAAACGTCAGCAGACGTCACCGGTCAAAACTTGAGCCGAATCTGGAATGTGGTCGGACTTCTTAATTGTGTTTCGCATTTTCTGTCAACAGGGGTTCGCGCCACGAGGGGTTTTCCTCCAGACTGGCTTCATTCGGTGTGCTGCTAACAGTGCTCGGCCCGCTGGTCACACCCTGCAAAAGTGGCGATCTCCTGAATTGAGCCCGCACGAGCAGATTGGTCGATAGAAGAATTGCCTTTCAGGAGTCCACCATGAAATCTCTGCGAGTTGCCACCTGTCAGTTTTCGGTCGAGCCGCAGATCGCTCGCAATCGGAAGGAAATCCTTCGGCTGATGGACCGGGCGCATGCCGAAAACGCTGACGTTGTTCACTTCTCGGAGTGCGCTTTGTCCGGGTACGCGGGAGTCGAATTTCCCGACATCGATTCTCTGGACTGGACAGCGCTCAAAGCCGCAACTCGCGATATTCAGCAGCGGGCGAAAGAGCTGAATCTGTGGGTGCTGCTCGGTTCGACTCATCAACTGTCCGAAGGCAACAAGCCACACAACTCGGTTTACGTGATCAACGATCGAGGCCGCATTGTCAGCCGCTATGACAAACGTTTCTGCACGGGCACTGATGGCCGAACGCCAACGCTCGACCTGAAGCACTACTCGCCTGGCAATCGCAACTGCGTCTTCCGAGTCAAAGGCGTCACCTGCGGAGTTCTCATTTGCTACGACTATCGGTTCCCCGAACTTTACCGCGATCTCAAGCGTGAACAGGTTCAGCTTGTCTTTCAATCATTTCACAACGCTCGGCAGACCGTCGTCGACGACGCCAGTTACAACATCTGGAAGACGATCGTGCCATCGACAATGTCGTGCCGCGCGGCGGAGAACCATTTCTGGATCAGCGCCAACAATAGTACAACCCGCCCTTCGCGCTGGGGCAGTTTTGCGGTTCAACCGGACGGTCAAATCACCAGCCAGCTTCCGATACACCGGTCCGGAATTCTGATTACCGAGATGGAAATGCGGGCCGATTTTTTCGACGCACCTGGGCCGTGGCGAGACGCCGCTATGAACGGTCAGCTACACAGCGGCTGCGTTGTCGACGATCCTCGCTCGTCCGACATCTCGTGCCTTTAACCTCGTTCAGCTATGTGTCGAAAAACTCGACGAGTCGACATTTTCTGACGATCGGCGCGATCGCCTGGGCAAATTCACTTACCAGAGCAACTTCCGAAGCGGAGTACTCGCGAGCTTCGATCGTCTGTACGACCAGCACTCCCTGAAGTCGCCCGTCGTCGATCAACGCAAGTCCGTGAAAGCTGCTGTACTTTTCTTCGCCAGCTTCCGGGAAGTATTTGAACCTCGGATGCTGAGATGCCGCCGCGACAGAAACGGTCTGCATCTGCTCGGCTACCAGGCCAGCCAGTCCTTCGCAGATTTTCATTCGAACATGGCCGACGCTCGACTGATTCAGCCCCATCGTCGCTGCGAGGCAAAGATGTTGTCGATCTTTTTCGAGGATATAAATCGAGCAGACATCAAGTTCTAACTCGTTGGCAACGCGTCGCACCATCTCGGTCAAAGCCTGAGATGGCGGATCAAACTGTTCGGCAATGCGATCGAGTTCGTCCGCGGAGAAGCCTTCTCCCGTTGTCGTCTCTTCGATCGATTCCAAAGTCATCATCGTCCTTGCCTTTCGTACTTTTGTATGACGTCTCGTTTGGTTTATCTGTGTCGCCGCAGTAATCAGTAAATCAGAAGCTGATCAGACAACCTTTCGTGCTTCAATCAGTCCAGCCTGCGAAACATCTGCGTCGTCGTCTTCCGGATCGAGCAGTTCGTGTTTCAGTAGTTTCTTATGAATCGTGTTTCGGTTAACTCCAAGCCGTTCGGCTGTCCGAGTCTGCACTTGCCCGCACTCAAAGTACGCTTTCTCGACAAGTGCCTTTTCGACACATGACATCACTCGGTGGAACAGTTGACCGGTGTCATCGTTCGCCAGTTCACGCTGAACGAGCAAATCCACCATCCGCTCGAACGAATCAACCTTTGACAACTCGTTCACATTCAAAACGGTATCCACGACCGTTCGAGCCCGTTCCGCAGAAACAACGGCTTCAACACGCACGCCAGTATCGTTGTCGCATTCCTGATTAACCGGCGGTCGAGCCCGTCCACTGATTGGAAGAAGTTCCCGCTCCGAGGCTGGCTCGTTCGAGCTTGCAGCTTTCGTTTCCGTCGAGCGAGCTTCCACCGGCAGAATCTGAACGATGACTCGTTTCATTTGGCCGTTCACAATCTGAAATATGTAGTCGAGTTAGTCTGTAGAAATTCCATCCCAGCCGACCAAGCAATCTCTGGACCATTCGTCGGCGAGATGGCGGGAAATTCGAAGAACAACGAACAAGTTCACAGAGCAACTGTCGGCGGCTCATCAGGTCCGACCAGACAATGGACTCGATTTTTGGAGTTCGACGGTATCGCGCGACTCGCCACGTTCCGGTCCGTCGCGTGCGCAGTGTCGCGGCACTTCCGCACGTATCCGAAGCACCAGAGTGATCCTCAGCGACCGACAGCCAACCTCGAAAGGGCAGTCCGGTCTGAGAACCTCGGTGCATCCAGATTTTTCAAGAGAGTCTCAAAGCCCGCCTAGAAATCGCAGTGCGGCGGCGATGGTTATCAGCCCGGCAATCGCCGCTGCTGCTTTGCCAAGCTGACTCCAGGAGACTTCGTTCGTGGTGAGCTTTTCGGGCGTGATTAGCCGTTCAAGACGGCGAGAACCAGTTTGGTGGCATCGCTTCAGCGTGTCGATAATCTGAGGCCCGACGATTTCTGAAAGCGTCTCGGCGAGAATTCCCTGTACGCTGCGAGCGTTGATCGGGCGATCGTCCGGATCTTTGCTCAGCAGACTTTGGATCAACTCGTCGAGCACTTGTGGACACTCGGGAACCCGTTCGCAAGCGGATGGCGGCTCGGCACTCAAATGCTGATCAAAGATCCTGGCGAAGTTGGTGCCCTCGTACGGAGGCTTGCCCGTCACCAGTTCAAAAAGCAGGCAACCAACCGCGTACAGATCCGCCTGATAAGAGATCGACCTGTCGCCACGAATCTGCTCAGGAGCCATATAGAGGTACGAACCAACCGTCAATCCCTGATCGGTAATCTCGGTCGCGCCAGTGTCCAGCGCGATGCCGAAATCGCCGAGTTTGATCAGCCCCGTCCTGTTGAGATAGATGTTCGACGGCTTCAGATCACGATGGACGATGCCATGGTTGTGGATGTACTGCAAAGCCGAACACAACTGCCAGCCGCACTCAAGTGCTTCTTCAATCCGTAGCTTTCCACGTTTCCTGAGCAGGTCTTTCAGAGTACCGCCTCGAACGATTTCCATGCTGTAAAACAGCCGATCGCCGTCGATTCCGTGGTCGTAACACGCAACAACGTTGGGATGGGTGAGCTTGTGCAGCACCTCAATCTCCCGCTCGAAGCGGCGTCGAATGATTTCATCCTGCGAGACTGCCGGCTGCAGAATTTTCAGAGCTACCTCTCGGCGATTGGCACGGTCGACGGCGCGACGGATTGTTCCCACGGTGCCGACACCGAGCGTTTCGCCAAGCTGAAATGATTTGAGAGTTCTGTGAGTCATGGCTTTGCTGATTGTGGTTTCAAACAAGTGCGGCGGAAATATCAGGCAGCGCTGCAGCGTTCGTCGAGAAAGCAGGCAGTTGTGCTGACGTTCTCAGCACGACTGCTGCAAGTCGTGAGCCATCCGCAACTCGAACGGCGCAGTTTTTCTGCTTTGTGAGCAGTGTCGAAGCAATCAATCGAAGATGACGTTACTCGTTTGGGCACGCGAATTGCAAAACGCGGTTTTCGTCGACAATTACTCATCGCAATCAGGAAGACCGCGATGCCTTTGAGCTTTGACAGGCTCCAGCAAAACAAACACACCCGAATCACGACATCGAAAGGTTTCACGCAGATGATCAGCTTATCAAGTATTAGACCAGGCGGAATTAGACTGTGGAGCGTCGTCCTGACGCTGCTCACTATCTCTGCAGTCACGTTTGCCCCAATGGCAAACGCCGTCGCGCAGGACGAAGCAACGCCAACCGAGGAAGTTTCAGCAGAAGTTCCGACCGAAGAAGCCGAACCTGCTGCGGAAGAAACGGCTGCTGAAGAAGCACCTGCTGAAGAGGAAGCGGCACCAACTCTCGAAAGCCTCGCTGCGGCGGTTGCCGAAAATGGTGAGAACTCAAACATTCTCTGGACCTGCCTGGCAGCGTTCCTCGTATTCTTCATGCAGGCTGGCTTCGCCATGGTCGAAGCTGGTTTCACGCGAGCAAAGAACGCGTGCAACATTCTCATGAAGAACCTGATGGACTTCTCGATTGGCTCGCTGGCCTTCTGGGCACTCGGCTTCGGCATCATGTTCGGAGTCACCGATGGCTTCATTGGAACCAATTTGTTCTTCTTCGATGCGACGAGTGAAGCTGCAACCGCAGCAGAGTTCTCTTCAGTGGGTTTCGGTTGGGCGTTCCTGATCTTCCAGACGGTGTTTGCCGCAACGGCTGCCACGATCGTCAGCGGTGCGATGGCTGAGCGGACAAGATTCGTCGGCTACCTGGCTTACTCGATCGGGATCTGCGTCATCGTTTACCCGATCTTCGGCAGCTGGTGCTGGAATGGTCTTGTCGGTGGAACTGGAGCTGGCTGGTTGGAAGGCATGGGCTTCCTGGATTTCGCAGGTTCGACTGTGGTTCACTCGGTCGGTGGCTGGGCTGCTCTGGCTGGTGCCATCGTCATCGGAGCTCGAAAAGGCAAGTACAGCAAAGAAGGCAAGCCGCAGCCAATTCCTGGACACAACATTCCGATGGCTGGTCTTGGTGTCTTCATCCTGTGGCTCGGTTGGTTCGGGTTTAACCCAGGCAGCACGACAGCTGTCGGCGCTGACATGGCTTACATCGCGGTCACGACAAATCTTTCAGCCTGTGCCGGAGCGGTCGCTGCGATGATCATGTCCTGGATTCTGTTCAAAAAGCCAGACACCAGCTTTGCTTTGAACGGTGCTCTCGCCGGACTCGTTGCTATCACCGCTGGCTGTGACATCATGTCTCCTGCCATGGCTGCGGTGACCGGTGCCATCGGCGGAGTCCTCGTGGTCTTCTCCTGCCTGTTCATCGAAAAGGTCGGCATCGACGATCCGGTAGGTGCGGTTTCCGTACACGGTGTCTGCGGAGCGTGGGGAACGCTGGCGATCGGCCTGCTCTCCAGCGAAGCCGGCATGAGCCAGCTCGTGACGCAGGCGATCGGTGTTGGAGCAGCGTTTGCCTGGGCCTTCCCAGTCAGCTTCATTCTCTTCTCTGTGATCAAAGCCACGATCGGTCTGCGAGCCACTGAAGAAGAAGAGGCCGCTGGACTGGACATCAGCGAGCACGGCATGGCCGCTTACGGTGGCAATTCAATGCTGCCTGAGCCAACTCACGCAGCAGTCCCAACCGCGTCCGTCTAATCGCGAGCGGAGTTCCAGTTTGACTCGTTTCAGGCAGCCTCGGAATTATTCCGGGGCTGCCTTTTCGTATGCGCACTTTCAAAGTCGAAACGACCCGGAATTCATCGGCCGCGCTTTGTCTGACGACGACTTCACAGGCTTGCCGGGTGGCGATGCAGCACTGCCTGAATTAACGCCTCGCCGTAGAATCGCCAGAGAAGTTCGTCGG
>JADHNX010000059.1 GCA_016779365.1 Planctomycetaceae bacterium | reverse complement strand
CAGGGCCATTACCGGTTCGAACTTGCCGCCGAGGATTGGAGAGCTGTCGACTTTCAGCCATTGATCCAGCACGGTCGCATAAACCTGGCGGAAGTCGGTGTGAAACTTCACGTCTCCGTCGTGAAGATCGGTCAGGCTGGGGTGTTTGCCGATCAGGCCGTACTTCACTCGATTGCCGGCCAGGAAGACCGGAGCGGCGGCGCCGTGGTCGGTGCCTTCGCTGGCGTTTTCCAGGAGCCGTCGACCGAACTCGCTGAACGACATCGTCAGAACTCGGTCGCCGTGGCCGTGTTCGTCGAGGTCGCGGACGAACGCGTCGAGCGAGCCGCTCAATTCTCGCAGCAACGCCGCGTGAGCCGGAGCCTGTCGGGAGTGCGTGTCGAAACCGTCGAGCGTCACGTAATAAATCCGAGTCTTCAGTCCGGAATCGATGAGCTGTGCGACGAGCCTTAACTTCTGCGCGAGTCCGCTGTCAGGATAGTTGATGCCTGTCTTGTAGCTGCCGCTGGCTGCTTCGATCTGCTGACTGGCCGAGAGAGCCGACCCGGTACTCGATTCCACAAAGCCGAGCAGGCCGTTGCTGTTTTCTGTCGTTTTTCCAATCTGAGTCACGGCCTTTCGGAACTGGTCATTGTTGGATTTCAATCGGAAACGATCGAGCGACGTGACCGACGGCACTCGGATTTTCTCGGACGACAACGCCAGCGGTTGCTTCTCGTGTCCGAGGTGAATGGCCGGGACATCCTGCTCGGTCGCTCCGTGCGACTGGTCAAGAAAACGGCCCAGCCAGCCGTCGTTCCGAACGGCGGTCTTTCGACGGCACGTATGCCAGATGTCCATCGACTCAAAGTGTGAACGATTCGGATTCGCGTAACCGACACCCTGCACTACTGCCAGTCGGTTACTTTCGAGCAGGTCGGCCAGTCCTCGCGCGGCGGGATGAAATCCGAGCGTGCCGTCGATTTTCAACGCGTCGTTCTCTTTGACCGCCAGCGTCGGACGGGCTGCCCGGTAGGCCGCTTCCGTAAACGGCGCGACCGTGTTCAGTCCATCATTGCCACCCGAAAGCTGGACCATGACGAGAATCGTGTCGTCATTCAGTTTGGAATCAGCAGCGCCAGCGCGGAGCAAAAACTGTGGTGCAGCGGCTCCGATCGAGACGACTGCCGATGTACCAAATGACGTTTTCAGAAAGTCGCGGCGAGTAGTCATTGCGGGAAACTTTCAGGCTGACTCAAGCAAGGTGAAACTGCGGGACGGTGCTCATCGTGTGAATCAGTTCGGCGATGCGACGCGACTTGTCGCCCGTTGCCTGCTCGAAGAGCGAGACCAGTTCGTTCGTGGCAGCTTCGGTAAACGGCACGGCGAGCAGGATTTCGTCCAGCCAGTCGACCAGCTCACCCGGTGAATCGACGCCGTTCTTCCTGGCAAGTGTTTCCAGATTCTGACCAGCAAACCGAGTTGTTTCGTGCCGCAGAAGTTCGCCGACCAGGTTCGATCGACCGAGCAGAGTCGACGTGTTGATCCACGATCGTCCGCCGTCCCAGCCTTTAACGTTCGGTGGGTAGAAGACGGCCTGGCCGATTTCGTCGAGTCTCTGCACGACGCGATCAAGATTCGACGAGCCGTTCAGGCATCGCAACAGGCCGATTGCCAGTTCGATGGGCGATCGAACTTTTTGTCCGATCGCCAACGACGAGTAGAAAAGGTTGCTGGCAAGGATCCGCTCAATGACCGGCGCGATGTTCAGGTTCGACTCGCGCAGCAGTTTCGCCAATGGATCGATTAGATGTTCCGGCGCGGTCGGTTCGTCAAAGACGAAGAATCGAATCAGCTTGCCGGCGATGAATCGTGGCAACGCTTTTTGTTTCAGAACGATGTCGACGCCTTCTTCACCCGTGAAGGTGCCGGTTTCTCCGAGAATCGTCTTCGTGCCGGTGTCGTGCTGATATTTGTTGAACCGGAACTTTTTGCGGCGGACTTCCCACCCGGTGAAGCACCGAGCCAGTTCCTGAATGTCGCGTTCCGTGTAGTTGCCCTCGCCCAGGCAGAACAGCTCCATGATTTCCCGAGCGTAGTTCTCGTTGGGATGCGCTTTGCGATTCGTTGTTGAGTCGAGGTAAATCAGCATCGCCGGGTCGCGAGAGATTTCCTGAGTCGTCGTACCGAAGTCGCCGAGAGCGTGTCGACGCAGAAGACGATTCTGAGCGAACATCATCTCAGCATCGTCAACTTTCTCAGCACCCGTCGCGAAGTGGCCGTGCCAGAACAGCGTCAGCTTTTCGAGCAACGGGTTTGTCGTTGAGGATTCGTCTCCGGTCCACGACGAATTCAACATTCGATACAGCCACCACGCCGCGAGGTTTCGCGAGTTCCCAGTGGCCAGCATGGCTGTTGCCAGCGCATCGGTTTCGGGGTCGCGCTGCGAAGCGGCTTTGGCATTCTCAACGAAGTCGTGTGCGACATCAGAAGGTGATCGCTCCAGCAGTTCGTTGAGTTCCTGCGAAGTCGCTCCGAACCCGGCACGACGGCAGAGATGGGCTGCCAGTCTCCGGTTCCACGGTTGTTCGTCGGACGGCGTGAAGGGCGACCAGGCCCAGTCCGGATCGATGGCGGCGAAGTCCTGCGGCATGTCGCGCTCTTAATTCTTCGTTTGAACAGACAGTTGCAGTTTCAACTGGCCGCCGGTCGTCCTGACGTCAAAGGACGCTCCTTCGAAGAGGGCAAGCACTTCCAGCAGCAGGCTGATCTCCCGTGCGGACTCTTCGCGAGTCTGACCTTTTTTGATCATGTTCTGAGCGACGAGCTGGTCGCGGTTGTCGGCGAGTGCGTCTCCCAGCAGTTTTGCGTTGAGTCGGATCGCCGTGTTGGATGCTTCGCCGCGAGTTGCTTGTTCGTCGTACGCGGCGTCGACAAGTTCTTTGGCCATTTGCTTTGTGCTGGCGATGAAGAATCGATCTTTGGCGAAGGCCAGTGTCGGGGAGAAGTTGAACTGAATTCTCGCTCGCTCGGAATCCTTTTCGTCAGGCTCGGGAATGAACGAAGCGGTGTAGATTTTGTTGTCGCGGTAAATGTCGATGTCCTGATCGAGCTGCGGGTTGCCCTGCATGGCTCCGATGACGTTCAGAAATCCGACGAAACTCTGAAACGTTCGCCGCAATTCGGTCTGCGTTTCTTCGGCGTTTTCAAGATGGCCAGCCAGGGCGAATGATGGCAGACGCAAAGCCGGTTTAGGCAGCACGTCTTCGAAGTTCTGCCGGTTGACGAGGATTTGCAGGGCCGGACCGAACGCCCCAAGTACGTCTTCGCCGAAATCTTTGCCAGCGAAGAATGTCGTCAGGTTGGCATCGGCCTTGGCCAGTTCGTCGTTCATACGCTCGTCGAACAGGTCACCGGCACGCAACCACATTTCCGAAACCTTGCGATAGGTACTGATCGAGAGAATGGTCGATTCCGTTTCCAGCGGTGCGTCGGCGACTCCATTTCCATCGGGGCCGAACCAGTACTGACGAAATTCTTCGACCCATTCGTTTTCGTGTGGAGCTGCGAATTGCAGCCGTGTCGACTCGCCAGTGACGTACAGCGACGCGGTGACGTACGGAGTCTTTCGCAGGTTAGTCAGCACTCCGCCGACGAGAAGTTCGGCGATTGGGTTTTCGGTCTGATTTTTTTCGAGACCTTTTGCCAGGCCAGCGTCGCGGATTGTGCCCAGGTCAACCCAGCTCCAGATCGTCGGTTCATCGTTAATCGACTTACGAGCCGTCGCGAACTTTTCGTTGTCCTTGATCGACGTTCGAGAACCGTCCAGCAGGCTGTCGAGAATCTTCTTTCCAAGCTCGTCCTTGTTGGTGATGACGAGCCACGGACCGGCGATTGCAAATCGAGCATTCTTTTTGCCGTAGACAGTGATGTCGCGGTACTGTTCTTCCGGCAGAGGCTCGTTGCCTTTGGAACGAGCGTCAGTACGCCCGAGTTCGATCAGCGTTCTAGTGGTACTTTGCAATTTTGCAGCATCGGTCGACCGGACCAGAGCGACGAGACCTTCAGTTTCCGGATGAAACGCGACCGTGATGCCGCCTCCGAGCAGCGTGTCGTACGCCTCTCGCCACTTCATGCCGATCTGCGTTTCGATGTGCGAGCGAATTCCCAGGAACATTCTGTAACCAGGGTTTGAGATCGCCGCCGTGTATTGCGGTTGTTGTTTGATCTTCTTCCAGACGTTGTGCTCGGTGAGCGTTGTCAGCAGTTGATCTGGATGCCGCATCTCAACAACGGCCAGACACGAAGCCGGCAGCAGCTCGACCGCAGAACGCTGGTCGGCGTTCAGTTCGGTCTGTGCCCAGGCATTTGTTGACGCCAGAGCGGTGGTGAGCAGACCGCAGAGCAGCGCTGTAGTCGGAAAGTGTCGAATCATTACATCGTTCCATGTATCTGAGATCGCTGGGCGTCGAAGTGTCGAACACTCACAACGGGAGCGAAATCAGCCTACCCGGTGCCGACCGTGCGGGTTTCAGCACTTGTCGTAAATCTGGAAAGCCAATCATGGAAAAGCCGCAGATCGGCGGCCAAATGTTTGAGCCAATCTATTTCCGGTCGAGCGAGACGGCTTCGGCGTAGGCAAGTTCTCCGGTCTTGCCGTCGAAATACTGGAAAATGATCTGCGGGTGCGGATACGCGACCCAGCGTTCGTCGCCGAGTTTCTGCGGATTGTTGAAGACATTATTGATCTGCACGACGCAGTAGTGCGGGTAGAGTCGCTCCAGACGCGGAATGTCGTCGAGCACGTAGCTGCTCCAGCGAATGTCGCATTCGCGGGGGCCGAACTTGAATTTCCCGGTGGCGGGGCGATCGCTTTCGTCGAGTTTCGGAACATGGTTCACGCTGTTGTGAGGTCCGCAGCAGAACTCCCAAACGTTGTTCGTGACTTTGATCGCAAAGCTGTTGTGCAGGTCTCCGGTCATCACGAAAACCTTCTTGCCGATCTTGTCCCACTCGTTGATCAGCATCTCCCGCTCGTCGAAGAAGCCGGTCCATGCCTCTTCCTTGTTGCCGGCTGCTTCAAAGCCACCCGCTCCTGAGTGAGGGATCATGAACGGCACGGTCGAGACCACAAAGAAGAAGTCAGCATCGCTGCGTTTCATCGATCGAAGCAGCCATTCGCGTTGTGGCTTGCCGAGCATTGAGATGCCGGGTTTGTCTCGCTGAGTAATGTCGTGCATGTCGCGGTCGCCGCGCGTGTCGAGCAGGAAGAATTCGCAGTTGGCCACTTTGAAGCTGCCGTAACTGCGGCGACCGATCGAGTAGCTCAGGTCCATGTCGTCGACTTTGGCCGGCATGTGCAGTCGCAGTGTGTGAGCGTCGACGACCTCGACAATGTCGTAAACGTAGGAATTTTTGTTGCCGTCATCATTGTCGTACTGCAGATCGTTTTCCCCGGCTTCGGCAGTGCCCCAGTGAACGTGAAGGTTCAGCATTTCCTTCAGAGGAAGCTTCGTGAAGTCGACGTTCTTATCGACTAGTAGATCGCTGCCGGCCTTCATGCTGGCTTTGCCGTAGTGGATGTCCTGGTCGTGCTCCATCGGGTTGGCCCAACCGAGATAGTCGAACCAGGCGTGAGTGCCGATGTCTCGGAAGACGGTCCGACGATGGCGTTTTCCGGCTTCGGAAGAGCCCCAGATATCGTTGACGAGTTCGTGATCGTCGAACGTGAAATAGCTCGGCACGTTGCGATGCCATTTCGATAACTCGATGCCTCGGCTGAGGTAGAGTTTGTAGTTTTCCCAGACGCCTACGACGGTCGGCATTACCTGAACCGACAGCGGAAACTCTTTTGCTCCCTGATTCAGTCGCCACGCTTCCGGCTGATAAGTACGCAGCTCTTCGTAGAGCCAGTCGCCGTTCATGATGTGGAAGTGGACTTTCTTCGCCCAGTCGCGGTTGAGGTTTTCGTACGTCGGGGATCGATGCCCCATGCCGTGCAGAGGGTTCTGATTCGCGCAGGAACCGATCTGAAACTTGAAGTTGAACAGCCCCTTCGGATTGTGTGCCTCGTTGCGAGTGTCGTCGGCACTGGGCAGCGTCCGAAATGTTCCCGGCAGACCGTGCGGCCTTTCGTTCACCCAGATTTGATAGTGATACCGCGTGTCGGATTTCAGCTCGGTCAGCTCAACGGTCCCTGTGTTGTCATGTCCGAGTTCCGTGGTCGCGGGCTTGCTGACCTGATCAAGCTTGTCCGCCTTCGTCCCGTAGTGAACTTCGAACTGCCCCGGATCAGAAGTCCGTCCCCAGACGACCATCGAGTGCGCCGTCGGTTTGCCCAGCATCGGCCCATGAGTCAGTCGAATCGGATCGCGAAAAGCGTGAGCTGTTGAGCTGATCCCGTTCACCAGAATTGCCGCGACAAGAATTCGAAAAACGAGGCTGACAGAAAGTTGCAGTCGACAAAGATGCTTCACAGTGATGTCTCGCAGTTTGTTGAATGATTGAGTTGTCGGTTGACCAATGCTGCTCTTGCGGGCCAGCCAGATCGAGGATAACTACCTGACGGCGAGGCGGCGAACGTGTGCCGCGACACAGAATCTTTCCAGCAGGTACTCTCGCGCTAAGCTGCTAAGGAATATGTCTGAAATAACTTCCCTGTTTCGTCGTGAAGATTTCTAACCACAGAGGCACAGAGATCACAGAGAAACATCTCTCATGGAAACTCTGTGCTCTCTGTGCCTCTGTGGTGAAATTCAGCATTGTCAAATCGGGAATTTATTCTGAACACGTTCCTAAGAAACTGAATGACGTTCGAGGAACAGATTCTTTCCTTCTTCCCTTCGCAGCTTAGCGAGATCCCTTAATTCGGTGGTTGACGTTTTGTTGTGTTCCCGCCTTTCAGGAATTCCAACAGGTCGGCCATGTCCTGAGGTTTGATGTCTTTCTCGACGCCTTCGGGCATCAGTGAGACTTCGCTGGCTCGAATGACTTCGATTTCTCCGCGACCGATGGTTTGCTCTTTTCCTTCGGCCATGCGCAGGACGACGGCTTCGGCGGTTTCGGAAACGATCAGGCCGTTGAAAACTTTTCCGTCGACCGTTGCAATGGTGTAAGCCGTGAAGCGGGGTTCGACTTTTGAGTTCGGGTCGAGGATGTCGTAGAGCAGGGCGAGTTTCGATCGGTTGCGGACGTCGCTCAGGTCGGGGCCGACCTCGTGACCTTTACCATTGATGCGGTGGCACTTGGAGCAGGTTTTCTCGAAGACTTTCACACCGGCTGCGGCGGAAGCATCAAGGGAAAGGGCTGGCTGATACTTCTGCGCGACCGCTTTTCGATTCGATGAAACGGCGCCGCCGAACAGTCTGGTTGCCTGCTCACGCAGTTTCGCGTCAGAGTGCTTCAGCAGTCGGACTCGCTGGTCGATGCTGAGTCCTGCCGGACTCATCGTACCGGCGGCCATCGCGTCGAGTGCCAGCTTCGTCGAAGCCGTTCGACTCATGAGCAGATTCAAAGCGGAATCTCGAACGGCTGGGCCGAGTTCCTGCCAGCGATCAAGCACGATCTTCGCGGCGGCTTCCGACCCGTTGGCAGACAGCGCGTTGATGCACGCCGTTTGAACTTCGACCGGCTGGTCGGTCGAAAGTAACTCCTCGAATGCCGGTGCAGCTTCTTCGAAAGAACGATAGGCGAGCAGCTCAACCGCTGCTGCGCGGCCTGCAGAAGTTCGCCGACGGTCGAGTGCTGCCTGCTGACTTTCGGCAAGCAGTTTACGCATTCTGGCTGCTGACTTTGTGAGTCCTTCAGGCGGAGTATTCAAGAGCAGCGGAAGACTCAGGCGACCAAGGTCACCTCGGTAACGCGGCAAACCCTGACCGAGTCCACTGATTGCCGCCGCCTGCCACCAGACACCCGCCCCCTCCGAAGAGCCTGAAGCGTCGCCCGATAGCACTGCTAGAAGTTGAGACAGCTCTTCGACGTCGCCTCGGACGCCGACGATCGTTGCGAGCCGTTTGACGAGTTGAGTTCGTCCGGCGTTTGCAGTGCCGACGAAGTTCGCATCCGCAGCCAGAATTTTGAGAATTGCTCCGGACCGTTCACGGGACGAAGTCAGCAGGCCGTTAACAAACCACGAGTCCTCACCGTCCTTCAGAGCAAGTGATGCCAGCAATTGTGTGGCTTCGGGACGGCTGCTGTTGCCCAGTGCCAGCGCGACTTGAAACCGGACGCTCGCATCGGGGTCGTCAGCCAGTTCGGCGATTCTTGCGAAGACGACATCGTCGTCAATCCACGCTTTGGTCAACTTTACCGCGTCGTGTCGACCGTGTGCGTCGTCGTCGCTCAGACCTTGCAGTATGTCTTGCCGATCTGACTCGCCGATGCCCTGTAAAGTCCACAAAGCGTGCAGGCGAGTTGTGGCGTTCGGGTGTTGTCTTAAGAGCTGCTGAAGTTTCGACTTCGTCACCGCGATGTGTGAATCGTATTTTTCTTGTGAGAGGTTTTTTGCAGAGGAAAAACGTTCCGTTAACAATCGCTGACCAAGGTACTGTTTCCAGCCGTTCGGCGACGCCAGAAGTTTGACCATGTCGTCGGCAGTTTCCGGCGGAGTGAACGATTTCGGCTTCGCCCCTTTGGGAACGATTCGATAAATCCGACCTCGGTCCTCGCCCGCTCGCCAGTCGAGTTTGGCAGCGATTTCCGGAGGCAGAAACTTAGGATGCTCGACCCACAGCCGGTACATATCGGCGAGGTAGAGGGCTCCGTCGGGGCCGTTGGCGAGACTGGCCGGACGGAACCAGGTGTCGGTTGAGGCGATGAAGTCGGCTTTCGGCTGTGCTCGTTCGGCGGTGAGACGCAGGCCGTCTGGTTTGATGATTGATCGAGTGACCAGATGACCGATCGGTTCGCAGACGAAGACGCTGTCCTGAAATGTGCCTTTGAGTAAGTCGCCGGTGTAAGCGGTCACTCCGCAGGCCGATGTGTGCGTGCCAGCGTGGGAGAGGTAGTTGCTTTTCATCTCGACGAGTGGGTAGACGCGAGTGTCGCCGCCGGATGTTCCAACGTCGTAAGACGCGGCGGCGGTGATGGCGTACGGGTTTCGATTGAGAATCGCTGGTGGCAGCAGCGTTGTCATGATCGGGTTTCGGTTTGTGCAGTAAAACCGGTTACCCCAGCGGTCGACTGTGTTGCCGAACTGCCCCATGCCGCTGTCAGCTTCGAACTCCATCGTCAGCGGGTTAAAGCGAAAGTCCTTGCGCGGCATGTCGACCGGTTTGGCGTCAGAACGTGACGACTTGATGTTGCCCGGCCCGTAGTTGAGGTACACCCAGTTGTCCATTCCCCAGCGAGGATTGCCGATCTGCATTTGCGGATGAGCGGGCGTGAAACCATCAAACAGAACTTCTCGAACATCAGCGACGTTGTCTCCGTCGGTGTCTTTCAGAAAGAGAATTTGAGTCTGGGCACCGACGATCAGCCCATCGCGGAATGGCATCAGGCTGTGTGCGAAGGTCAGCTTGTCAGCAAAGACGTGCCGCTGGTCGGCCTGTCCGTCGCCGTCGGAGTCTTCCAGATAGACGACTTTGGATAAGGGATCGCCGCCGTCTTCCGGGCCGATGGGATAGTCGCCGTACTCGACGACAAACATGCGACCGCGTCGGTCGAACGTGATCGCCACCGGGTCTTTGACGAGCGGTTCAGAGGCGACGAGTTGAATCTCCAGCCCCGGTTCGATTTCCAGACAGGCGAGTGAATCGGCTGGCGATTTGGGCGGAGCGGTTTTCTCATCCACCCAGTGTCGGCCGCCACGGACTCCTTCGATAACCTCCAGCGCGTTCTTCTGCTGGACTTGCGACTGTGGCTCGCCGACGATCTTGCCGGGCTTTCGTTGTCCGGGGCCGGGTTTGCCTTTGTCACCAAGGTCGGCGCGAGCCTGGTC
The DNA here is from genome assembly GCA_016779365.1 of Planctomycetaceae bacterium. Classification (GTDB taxonomy): domain Bacteria; phylum Planctomycetota; class Planctomycetia; order Planctomycetales; family Planctomycetaceae; genus JABMPE01. Next base: position 2,640 of record JADHNX010000059.1, on the reverse strand, counting down.
GGCGAGCTTGTTCAGCCGTGCGAGGATTTCAGGATGATTGGCGGCGACGTTCTTCCTGCAGGAAACGTCGTCGACCACGTTGAACAGTAGCGGCTGCGTTTTCTGTCCTTTCTTAAAGTGCGGATGCCCGACCGGCGATTCAATCGGCAGAAACATCTTCCACGATCCGGAGCGGACAGCCTGCAACTGGTCCTGGTGATAGTAGTAGTAAACGTCGTGCGGAGTTTTCGCGCCGGGTTGTCCGAAGAGAAGTGGAGCGATGTCGTGGCCGTCGATTTTTCGATCAGGTGGTGCGCTGCCGCCAGCGAGTTTTGCGAATGTTGGTAGCAGGTCCATCGTCGACGACAGCTCGTCGCAAGTTGTGTCGGCGGGAACTTTGCCGGGTTGCCAGGCGATGGTGGGGACTCGGAAAGCTCCTTCGCTGGTGGTGTAACCTCGACCGTGCAGTGGTCTGTTGGAGCCTCGACTGAGGTCGTTCAGGTCGCGGTTGATCGGCGCACCGTTGTCCGACGTCCAGATCACGAGTGTGTTTTCGGCAATGCCGAGTTCTTTGAGCTGGTCGAGCATCACGCCCATCGACCAGTCGAGTTCTTCGATGGCGTCTCCCCACGGACCGTTCTTACTTTTACCCTTGAAGGCTTCGCTGGAGAACGGCGTCGACGTGCTGCCGGGCATCGCCTGAGGGAAGTAGAGAAAGAACGGTTCGTCTTTGTGCTCAGCGATCCACCGCATGGCTCGCTCGGTGTAGCGTTTCGTGAGGCCGTTGCGGTCGCAGGGAGCTTCGATGACTTTTTCGTTTTCCATCAGCGGCAGCGGCGGCCACTTCGAACCATCCTGCTCCCAGACTCGTTCGGTCATGTCGTCGGAGTAGGGGACTCCGAAGAACCAGTCGAAGCCCTGTCGCGTCGGCAGGAATTCAGGCTGATCACCGAGGTGCCACTTGCCGACGATCGCCGTTGCGTAACCCTGTTCTTTTAAAACTTCTGCGACGGTGATTTCATCCGGGTGCAGCCCGTACGGCGAAACCGGTCGCAGCACCCAGCCGTCGCGAGGGTTCAGGTGCATGCCGATTCGTTGAGCGTAACAGCCGGTCATGATGCTGGCTCGCGATGGCGTGCAGACTCCGGCAGTGACGCAGAAGTGCGTGAACCTTCGGCCTTCCTTCGCCATGCGATTGAGATTCGGAGTCCGATGCAGCGTCGACCCGAACGGCTCGATGTCGCCATACCCGAGGTTGTCGCAGTAGACGACGATGAAGTTGGGCCTGCGGCTTCGGTCAGCTTTTGAAGTTTCAGCAACAGCCTGCCGAGAGAACGTTGCCGTGTTAAGTAGCACGGCTGTAGCAACCAGCATCCCAGGCAGTCGAAGGCGACTCTTCATCAGCAGTTCTCCTTAAGGGCTTTGAAGCTGCCAGCAGATTGAGCCGGCGAACCGACTTTTCGCCGATGCCTGTTGAAAACGGTGGCCAACTTCCGTGTGAACGTTACGAAAGTGACCTTCGGGTCTCAAACTGGTTGAAAGTCTTGTTGGCTGGGACGAGACCCTGCTTTACCCGATACGCAAGTGCTGGGACGCGTCCCGCCTGCAGGGGTTGCTGAGTCATTCGACGATCATTTCACCATTCATGACGAGCCAGTGGCCGGGGAACGTGCACAGGTAGGGGTAGCGACCGGGTTGCTTGGGGGCGTTGAAGTAGATGATTGAGTCGTCTTTGGGCAGAACAACGTTTGTGTAAAACAGAACGTCGTCGGTCTTCGGGATGTAGTGTCGTACGGCGGCGTCCGGGTCGGAGATCAACTTGTTGGCGAGCTTACCGACTCGTTCGAGCGTGCCGGGTTTGAGCAGCGCCCAGTTGTGGGGCACGACGTCGGGGTTGGAAAGTTTGAACTCAATCAGCTCGCCCGGCTTGACGGTGAACGACCTCGTGGCAAATGAGAGATTGCTGGCAGTTTCGATCGTGATCTGGCGTCCGCCTTTGCGTCGTTTCTCGTGAGGATTCGGGACGCTGCGAGTGGCCATTGCGAGGTCAGCAAAAATCGGATGCCGGTTGATCGTTTTATCGGCAAGGTTCATCAGCCCCGGTGCGTCGGTGAATGATTCTTCCCGCAGCTTGTGAACCGTGGCAAACATATCGTGCGATTCTCCTTCGCCAGACTGTAGCCGCAGGTGCAACTGATTGACCGGTTGCAGGTCCGGCATTTCGAGAAAGATACCGGTTCCTTCGTTGACGACATGGGCGGACGAAATGGCGACGTGATCGTGCCCTCGCATGAGCGGATGCTCGCTGGAAAACTCCGGCGAGCCGTACGCGCCGCTGTATCGATAATTCCATGCCTGAGCGAAATGGCTGGTCGCCCTGCCGGCGATCTTCGCATCGAGCGGCGAAGAGAAGTTGATCAGGACTCCGTTCCGAAACACCTTGTAGCCAACCGGAAGTTGAACGCGGTCGCCGGTGTAACGAACTCGTTGAAAGCAGCCAGCTTCCGGAGTGTAGCTTCCCCAGCCCTGCATCCCCGTTACGTAAAGCTGCCCGTCGTGTGGCGAGAACCGGCCTCGATGCGCGCCGGAGAGAAACTCGCCGGGTAGAGGCACGATCGCTCCCTGGAACTGACCATCGACTTCGTCTCGCAGCGTCAGGAA
>JADHNX010000058.1 GCA_016779365.1 Planctomycetaceae bacterium | reverse complement strand
GCTGATTTTTCAAGAACGAATCTGCATCCATCTGCGGCGAACTGACTGAGAATAAATGCTGAACGTGCTTACGACGAAGAATGGGTGGATTTGATGCGTATCGTTGTCGCGGGGGCCACTGTCAGCACGCATCAGACGCTGGATGCGTTGATCCGTCATGGAGCGGACGTCGTGGGCGTGTTGCAGTTGCGGGGCGAATCCTCGCACACGGTGACTGCTTTCTCGCCCCTCGACGAACTGGCCGAAAATTACGGTATTCCCTGTGCGACGTTTCGAAATATCAACGACGAAGAGATTGTCGAGCAGGTCCGAAATTGGCAGCCTGATCTAATGTTTGTGGTCGGGCTTTCGCAGCTTGTCCGCGATGAGATGATGTCGATTCCGAAACGCGGCAGTGTGGGATTTCATCCGACGTTTTTGCCGGCTGGGAGAGGCAGGGCACCGCTTGCCTGGCTGACGCTTGATGCAAGACCTGGAGCGGCGACTTTTTTTCTGATCGACGAAGGCGTCGATTCGGGGCCGATCTTTGTTCAGGAAACGTTCGAGGTTTCTTCAGATGACTACGCATCAGACGTTGAGCAGAAACTGATCGAGGCTACGGGCAGGGCGCTTGATCGATGGCTGCCCGAACTGCTTGCTGGAGTCTGGACCCCTCGACCGCAGAATGAGATTCTGGCGACTTATAACGGTCGGCGTAGTCTCGACGACGGACTGCTGGACTGGCATCAGTCGAGTGTCCAGCTTCACTCGCTCATTCGAGCCGCCTCGACTCCGCATCCCGGAGCATATACCTGGTATCAGGGACGCAAGCTGATTGTCTGGCGGGCTGAACTCGAAAAACATCTGCCCTGGCGTGGAGCTGTCGGGCGAATTCTCCACACGGAAGTCGGCCGAGGCGCGTTGATTCAAACCGGCGAGGGTCTGCTGTGGCTGACCCTCGTGCAGTTGCCTGACGACACGGAGCCACGTTCGGCAGAGTCTGCTCTCAAAGTCGGAGTCAAACTCGGCTTTGTCGTGCAGGATGAGGTGGCCGCGCTTCGAACGCGCGTTGAGGAACTTGAGACTCGACTCAGCAAACTCGAAGACGCGAACGATAACGCTCCACTGTAGAGTGGGTACTGCCCACCCTGCGTTTGCCTCACGATCCTTTACGGTAGCCTGGTTGAGCCCATCAGGAAGCGGTCGCATTCGCGGGCGGCTTCGCGGCCTTCGTTGATGGCCCACACGACGAGGCTCTGACCTCGGCGGCAGTCGCCCGCTGCAAAGACGCCTTCGATGCTCGTCGCATAGTTGCCGTATTCGGCGGCGAAGTTGGAACGTCCGTCCGTGCTGAGTCCCAGTTCTTCGGCGATGACCTGTTCCGGGCCGCTGAATCCCAAAGCCATGAAGATCAGGTCACAGGGCCATTCCTGCTCGCTGCCTTCGACGACGGTAAATGGCGGGCCGTTTTTCTGAGGCTTGCTCCAGTCGACTCGGACAGTCTTAACGCCGGTCAGGTTGCCGTCGGCGTCGCCGAGAAATTCCGAAGTCTGGATCGAGAATTCTCGCGGGTCTCCGGGCAATTCCTTGCCTTTGACTCTTGAGTAATCGAACTTCGCAGCCGCCTCCTGGTGGCCATAGTCGACTCGCATGATGCGAGGCCACTGCGGCCACGGGTTGTTGGGGGCTCGCTCGTTTGGCGGTTGCGGAACGATTTCGAAAGTGACCAGCGATTTGCAGCCGTGCCGCAGCGAAGTGCCGATGCAGTCCGTTCCGGTGTCGCCACCGCCGATGACAATGACGTCTTTTCCGGCGGCGTCGATGTATTGTCCGTCTTCGTGTTTCGAATCGAGCAGACTCTTCGTGTTCTTCGTCAGGAACTCCATTGCGAAATGGATTCCCTTGAGATCTCGACCGGGAGTCTTCGCGAAGAAGTCGTTTGGTTTGGTGGCTCCGACGCAAAGTACGACGGCGTCAAAGTCGTCCATCAATTGCTTTGCCGAGATGTCTTTGCCGATTTCGATACTGGTTTTGAAGGTGACTCCTTCGCTGGCCAGCAGGTTAACCCGGCGCTGGACGACTCGCTCTTTTTCGAGCTTCATGTTCGGAATGCCGTACATGAGCAACCCGCCGATGCGGTCGGCTCGTTCAAAGACAGTGACCAGATGGCCTGCTTTGTTGAGCTGAGCGGCGCAGGCGAGTCCGGCAGGTCCAGAACCCACGACGGCTACTTTTTTCCCGGTACGGACTTCAGGAGCGGACGATTCAACCCAGCCTTCTTCGAAACCTTTGTCGATGATGTTTCGTTCGATCTGCTTGATCGTGACTGGCGGTTCATGAATTCCCAGGACGCACGAACCTTCGCAAGGGGCGGGGCAGACGCGACCGGTGAACTCCGGAAAGTTGTTTGTCTTGTGCAGACGGTCCAACGCTTCTCGCCAGTGTCCTCGGTAGACGAGATCGTTCCACTCGGGAATCAAATTCTGAACCGGGCAGCCAGCGGCCATGTTGGCGATCAGGTCGCCGGTATGGCAGAACGGAACGCCGCAATCCATGCAGCGAGAGCCTTGCCCCTGCAGTTCTGCAACGGGCAGCTCAAGTTGGAATTCGTTCCAGTCACCGATACGTTCCGCCGGATCCCGCTCAGAGTAGGTCTTCCGATCAACGGTCATGAACCCGCGTGGGTCACCCATTGCTCCTGCTCACTTTCTATCTTTTGCTCGTACGCTTGCTTCGTTGTTGTGATGTTCTGGACGGTTGGCTTCGGCTTTCGCACCCAGCGTTCTAGCTTGCTGCGGTTGCCGTCTCAGCAGCCTGTTCGGCGGCCAGTTCTGCCATTGCTCGTTTATAATCTCGCGGCATGACTCGAATGAATTTCGGGAGAGACTCGTTCCAGTTGTCGAGGATTTCTGCGGCGACCGTCGAGCCCGTGAAATTACTGTGCTTTTCGATCAGTTCTTTCAGCTCGGCGATGTCTTCTTCGTTTTCGACCGGATCGAGATCGACCAGTCCCAGGTTGCAGTTCAGGCGGAATTTTTCTTTGTCTTCGGCAAAGACGTACGCAACTCCGCCAGACATGCCTGCTGCGAAGTTACGACCGGTTTGGCCGAGCACGACGACTCGACCGCCGGTCATGTATTCCAGACCGTGGTCGCCGACGCCTTCGATGACTGCTCGCGCGCCTGAGTTGCGGACGCAGAATCGTTCGGCCGCCATTCCTCGGAAGAAGGCTTCACCCTCGGTAGCTCCGTACAGGGCGACGTTACCGATGATGATGTTTTCTTCTGGTTTGAATGTTGAGGCTTTTGGCGGGTAGATGATGACTCGACCGCCGGACAGCCCCTTGCCCACGTAGTCGTTGGCGTCGCCTTCAAGCTCGATTGTGACTCCAGAGGCCAGCCATGCGCCCAGACTTTGCCCGGCTGAACCTTTCGCGTCGATATGGATCGTGTCGTCGGGCAGGCCATGTTCGCCGTGCTTTTTCGATACCTCGTGACTGAGCGTCGTCCCGAAGGCTCGGTCGATATTCTGGATTTCCATGTCAAAGCGAACCGGAGTTCCTTCGTGGATGGCACTCCAGGCCTTCTTGATCAGCTCATTGTCCAGAACTTCTTCCAGTCCGTGATTTTGAGCGACCGTGCAATAGGTGCCGACGTTTTCGTGGGGCTTTACCGCTGGCGTCAGGATCGGCGTCAGGTCGATGCCTTTTGCCTTCCAGTGATCAACGGCGTCGTCGATTTCGAGAGCCTCAACGTGTCCGACCATTTCGTTGATCGTCCGGAAGCCGAGCTGAGCCATGATCTCGCGAGCTTCTTCAGCCACCATGAACAGATAGTTGATGACGTGTTCCGGCTTGCCGGCAAACTTCTTGCGAAGTTCCGGATCCTGAGTCGCGATACCGACCGGGCACGTATTGAGATGACACTTCCGCATCATGATACAGCCCATCGTGATGAGTGGAGCGGTTGCAAAACCAAACTCTTCAGCACCCAGCAGGGCGGCGATGACCAGGTCACGTCCGGTTTTAATCTGGCCGTCGGTTTCGAGGCGAACGCGGCTTCTCAGGTCGTTCATGACGAGGACCTGGTGAGTCTCGGCGATGCCCAGTTCCCACGGCAGGCCAGCGTTCTTGATACTGGTCAGCGGCGATGCTCCCGTTCCGCCATCGGCGCCGGCAATCAGGATCTTGTCCGCGTGACCTTTGGCGACTCCGGCGGCGATCGTGCCGACGCCCACTTCAGAGACCAGCTTGACGCTGACTGCGGCACTCGGGTTGGCATTCTTCAGGTCGAAGATCAACTGCGACAGGTCTTCGATCGAGTAAATGTCGTGATGAGGCGGAGGGCTGATCAGGCCAACGCCCGGTGTCGAGTGACGCGTCGCGGCGATGATCTTGTTGACCTTGTGGCCTGGCAGTTCTCCACCTTCGCCCGGCTTGGCCCCCTGTGCGATTTTGATCTGAAGTTCGCTGGCGTTGGTGAGGTACCAGCTGGTGACACCAAACCGTCCCGAAGCAACCTGTTTGATGTAGGAACGCTTTGAGTATTCGTTCGTGCGTCGTTCAGCGGCTTCCTGATCGAACTGCTTCAGGCTGTTGACGACGGATTCGTGATCCTCATTCAGAGCTTCATAAGGAATGAACCGCTGATAGTCTTCTCCACCTTCGCCGGTGTTGCTTTTTCCGCCTAGAACATTCATCGCGACAGCCAGCGTTTCGTGAGCCTCGGCCGAGATCGACCCGTAGCTCATCGCGCCCGTGCAGAATCGTTTGACGATCGCGCTGGCAGGTTCAACTTCCTCCAGCGGAATTGAATCCCGCTGTTTGAACTTCAGCAGGCCTCGCAGGAAACAGGCTTTGTTATTGTGGTCGTTGACGAGGTCGCTGAATCTCTTGTACGCGTTCTTGTCGCCGTTGCGGGCGGCATTCTGAATTTCAGAAATCGTGTGCGGATTCCAGGCGTGCGCTTCACCCTCTTTTCGCCATGCAAACTGTCCGTCGTTTGGCAGCACGGGCAGAGATTGAGTTTGCCGCGTGGGAAAGCCAATTTCGTGGCGACGGATACCTTCTTCGGCAAGGACGTCGAAACCAACTCCGGCGATGCGGCTGGCCGTTCCGACGAAGCATTTCTCAATGACTTCTGAATTCAGACCGACCGCCTCGAAAATCTGCGCCCCTTTGTAAGAAGCCAGCGTCGAGATGCCCATCTTACCCATGACCTTGAGCATGCCCTTGGCGACGGCTTTCCGGTATGTGTAGACGATTTTTTCGTCGGTGTACTTTTCTTCGAGCATTCCGTCGATGCGCGATTGCCGCAGCGCTTCGAAGGCGAGGTACGGATTGACGGCGTCGATGCCGTAGCCGGTCAGCAGGCACAAGTGATGGACTTCACGAGCTTCGCCCGACTCCAGCACCAGACCGATGCGGGTTCGCAGTTCCTGGCGGACCAGATTGTGATGCACGGCTCCGGTGACCAGTAACGAGCTGACTGGTACTCGGTCGGCGCTGACGTTGCGGTCTGAAAGAACAACCAGACTGTAACCATCATGGATGGCTTGAGTGACCTGTCCGCAGATCCGGTCGATGGCTGGCTTCAAACCAGCAGCGCCTTCTGCGCGAGGATACGTGATGTCGATAGTCTGCGTTTTCCATTCGCGATAATCGAGACCTCGAATGGCTGCCAGTTCTTCGTTTGTCAGGATCGGATGAGGCACGCAAAGTCGGTGTGCCTGGTGAGCGGTGGTGTCGAGCAGGTTACCTTCCGGGCCGATGTAACATTCGAGCGACATAATAATGTCTTCTCGAATGGAATCGATTGGCGGATTGGTTACCTGCGCGAAGAGCTGCTTGAAATACTCGTAAGGCAGCCGAGGTTTGTCAGACAGGCAGGCCAGTGCCGCGTCGTTACCCATCGAGCCGATCGGGTCTCGCGATTCCCGCAGCATCGGCATCAGCATGAACTGCATTGTTTCGGACGTGTAGCCGAAAGCCTGCATGCGACTAAGCAGTTCTTTCTGCGGGTAGAGCGGGGCCGTTTCCTGCTTTGGAAGTTCTTCCAGATAAAGGCTTTGTTCCTTCAGCCAGTCTTTGTAGGGACGCTTGGCGGCGACGGATGACTTCAGTTCTTCATCCGCGATGATGCGACCTTCTTCGAAGTCGACCAGGAACATCTTGCCTGGTTGCAGTCGGCCTTTCGTCTTGACGTTGGCGGGGTCAACGTCGATGACGCCGACTTCCGAGGCCATGATGACCTTGTCGTCGTGCGTCACGTAGAAGCGGCTCGGTCGCAGGCCGTTGCGGTCCAGGCACGCTCCGATGTAATGCCCATCGGTGAACGAGATCGACGCTGGACCGTCCCACGGTTCCTGCAGAGCGGAGTGAAATTCGTAGAAGGCTCGTTTGTCTTCGGGCATCGAATGATGGTTCTGCCAGGCTTCCGGCACCATCATCATGACCGCTTCCTGCAACGTTCGGCCCGAGTGGTAGAGCATCTCCAGGGCGTTGTCGAAGTTGCCCGAATCAGAACATTCCGGCTCGATAATCGGACAGAGCTTGCGGATGTCGTCGCCCCACAGGTCGCTTTCCATGACTCCCTGACGAGCGAACATCCAGTTGGCGTTGCCTCGCAGAGTGTTGATTTCGCCGTTGTGAGCCATGAAGCGGCAGGGCTGAGCACGGTCCCAGCTCGGGAACGTGTTCGTGGAAAATCTCGAGTGGACCATCGCCAGGTGCGACTTGTAATCCGGATCCTGCAAGTCTTTGAAGAACGGCGTGACCTGCTCGGGCATCAGCATGCCCTTGTAAATAATGACCTTCGTAGAAAGCGAGCAAACGTAGAACATGAGGTTCTGTTCGAATTCGCTTTCGACGCGAATCTTGCGGCTGGCGTACTTGCGAATGATAAACAGTTCGCGTTCGAAGGCGTCGGCGTCGAGTCCTTCAGCTGACTCAATGAAGAGCTGTTCGAAATTCGGCATGCAGAGCACGGCGGTCGGGCCGACGTTGGCGCCTTTTGGATCGACGGGGACTTCCCGCCAGCCGATCAGCTTTTGACCGCGTTCTTCGATGATCGCATTGACGATCGAGCGGCATTCTTCACGCTCGGCTTTGTCGGTTGGCATGAAGACAATGCCGGTTCCGTACTGGCCGCGTTCCGGCAGGTTGACACCGAGGTCGCTCTTCGCCACTTTTTCGAGCAGTTCGTAGGGCAGTCCGGTGAGCATTCCGGCGCCGTCGCCGGTGTTCTCTTCGCAGCCACACGCTCCACGATGCGTCATGTGCAGAGCCATGCGGTCGGCATCGTCGATGATCTGTCGCGAACGTTCGCCTTTAATGTGCGCAACAAAACCGACGCCGCAGTTTTCCTTCTCGTTTTTGGGATCGTACAGGCCGCGTTTGGCGGGCAGCCGCCCGTTTCGAAGGGCCTGGTCGAAGTACTGCTGATCGGTCATTGTCTGCGCCGGATCGGTCATCGAAATACTCTCGCTTTACTACTTACTGCTAACGATGCGTCTTGTTTTCTCTCATGTTCGTCGAGAATCTCATCCTGAGACGCTCTTCCAACAGGCAAGGCCGGACCTTCTGATTCAGCGAATCAGAAGGAAGACCGGACTTCCGCTTCAACGCTCAAATTGAAGCGTTCTCTTTCTGGTCGCGATTCCCTGCACGACCCTCGCGGGGAGACTTTTTATGGTCAGTATCCCGCAGCGAAATCGGGTCTTCGTGGATCAGCTCCACAAACCTGTTGGCTGCGTGACTGAGTTTCCGGTTCCGCTTATGAATGACGCCAAGCGGTCGGAACCACTCGACGTTTGACAGTTTGAGGCTGACCAGCGTGCCGGTCTCAATACTTCGTTTCACCGTTGCTTCAGGCAGCAACGCAACTCCGACGCCGTCTTCGACTGCGCGCCGAACCTGCTCTACGTTATCGAATTCGTGGACCACATTCGGGGAAACTCCCGCCTCACGCAGCCACCGATCGAGCTGATTTCTGACCCTCAGCTCAGACGTAAAGTTCACGAAGTCCTCACCTTGGATCGCTTCGATCAGGGCGGAATCGTACCCTTCGGATACTCGTTTCGCCAGTGGATGGTCTGGATGCACGATCAGAGCAATGGGCTGCTCCTGCCAGGGAATTGTCGCGAATTCCGACGTATCTTCGGGGAAAGATATAAGTCCAATGTCTGCGTTGTCTGAACGAATTCGCTCGTAAACCTGGTCCGGGTGAACGTAGTCCACTCGCAGTTCGACGTCCGGATAGGCTTCTTCAAAGTAATGAACGTACAAGTCCATCTGCAGGAGTCCTACCGAGTAAATCGCTGCCACTCGAAGCCGACCTGCGATGCAGCCCGCGAGTTGCCGGACCTCTGTTTCAAGTCGCTCGAATCCGGTCAGCAACTCTCGGCATCCATCGAAAAAGTGCTGCCCCGCAGGAGTCAGCGTCAGCGGTCGATGGCTGCGGTCGATCAGTTCAATTCCCAGCTGTTTTTCGAGGTGTGCGACGGCCTGGCTGACGGTCGACTGGGAGACTCGCTGCCGATCCGCCGCTTTCGAAAAGTTGCGGCACTCTGCGACTTCGCAGAAGAGTTCGAAGTTTCGGAACGACATTGGCGAGTATGAGTATTAGTGAAATGGAATAGTTGGCGGCTAAAGTATCGGCAAGACGAATGAAGATAAGCGTGCGCGACGGGGCCGTCAACCATCCAGAAGGTTCGGTGGTCAGTGAGAGAAATGGATCTCGCGAAGGTTGAGGCTTTGTTCTGTCGAGTGACTCAAGGAAAAAGGAGACTCGTCCGCAGTAAACTGACAGATGTCAGTCGCTCAACGGTGAGTCTCCCTGATTTTTTCGGGTCGAGTATTTCAGCCGCCAGTGGAAGGTCACTGCTGTTTTTCGAAGTCGACCTCTTTTTCCTTCTTTTCGTCAGCGCCGAATGATTTCTTCAGAGCGACAGTCTGAGCAGCGACGGTCTTGTCCGGGCCGGTCATCTTGAAGAAGTAGATGCCTTTGTCTTCGATTGTCAGGATGACTCCCAGCATGCGGTAGCCGGGAGCAGCCTTTGTCTGCTGAGCGATTGGTGGGCCTGTTGGCTTGTTGTACGTTCCGGTGATGTCGACGAAGAAGTATCGACCGGTGTCGAGGGATCCTTCTTTGACCTGAACTTCGCGTTCCTCTGCCTGGAACTGTCCGACCCAACGGTCGATGTTGGCTTTTACGCTTCCCCCGGCTCCAAAGTTAAAGAGTGCCAGCTCGCCGTCTTCCTCGTCGCCTTTCGCTTTGGGGATGGTGAATTGGGCCAGTCGCAACCGGCTGCTCGGCTTGCTTTGCTTCCAGGTTTCCGGAACGTTGAGTTTCAGTCCACCTTTGATTTCAACTTCAACCGTCTTGACCTCTTTGGTCCCGGCTTCGGGTTTATTATTAGTTTTTTCGTCAGCCTGAGCGACGAGTGAAATCGTCAACAGAGTCGTGAGACAGATGAACGAACAGATTCGTTTTTTCATTGGAAGTTTCCTTTGTGATACCAGTTGGGGTTGATTCATGAGTTGGTAGGATGGGCATCGCCCACCAGTTCATTGTCTACTGTCAATTGGGTTGGTGAGCGGTGCCCGCCCTGTGAATCAGTAATAGTAATAGTGCATGAAAACGGCTGCCGAGCACAGCAGGCTGGCCCAGAAGCGGTCGTCAGCCAGGAGCGGCACGATCGCCTTGTTGTCAGAATTGTCAGAGCCCGAATTGTCGGGGGCTGAGGCGTCAAGGTTTGAGGCGTCGTCTGAGTTGGGAGAAGTCATGCGACGGTTCGCGCTGATGTGGAACTGGAAGATTGCCAGTGTCCAGACAGCGGCGATGGATGCGGCGACTCCGGGAACGAACCAGCCTTTAACCATTGCGGCTCCGAGCACGGCGAAGACGAGAATCGAAAGGATGATCAGAAACACGAGATGCTTCAGGTCGGTGCTGGAATGCCCGCCAAGTTCAGTCCAGTTGAGTTTTGATTTTTCGTCATCTGGTTTTGTGAAGAGGCTGACTCCGAAGAAAACGAAGCCTGACGTGAACAGGACAATGACGACTCGGTGGAAGAAATTCAGCTTCGGGCCAAACGCAGCGTTCACGGCGTTGAGTTTGCCTCTGGCCGCTTCGACCTCAGCAGCAACCTCATCGTAGCTGAATGATCTCATCGCCTCGGGAAGCTCACCGAGTTTGACGGTGTCGAGGTTTCGACCGCTCTGTACAACCTGGTAGATCGTGGGGTTCATTCCGTAGTTGTCGTTGTAGGCTGATTCTGCGACCCACGAGAAAACGACTCCAGCGATAATAGTCAGGAAAGCGGCTGGCGCGGTGCCGCGTTTCCAGAACATCCCCAGGAAGAAAGCAACCAGCAGCCCCGGCGTCAGGAAGTTCTGGTAGTCGGCAACCTGCAGGAAGAACGACTTTTCAGAGTTCGGATCCAGGGCAAACAGTGCCAGCACCGTGGCGAACGTGACGAAGAAAACAATGGCGTATCGACCGACTCGGATGAGGTCTTTGTCGCTCGCGTCGGGTTTGATGTATCGCTTGTAAACGTCGATGGTGAACAGCGTCGCGGCTGAGTTCATCATCGAGTCGATTGACGACAGGATGGCTCCGATCAGGCCGGCAGAGATCAGCCCGATCAGTCCGTAGCCAGCAGGGATGACCAGCTTCACGACTTCTGAGAATGCGGCGTCGGATGCGACCTTTCGATCCGGAAGCTTCTGGTCGAAGAGATAAAACGCAGCCACTCCAGTGCCGATTGCGAAGAACGGGATCAGCAGCTTGAGGAATCCGGCGGCCACGATTCCCAGTCGAGCTTCCGAGTCGCTGCGTGCGCCGAGTGCTCGTTGAACGATGAACTGGTTCGTTCCCCAGTAGTAGCAGTGCATGGCCAGCAGTCCGGTGAAGACTCCGGTCCACGGCAGGCCGGGATGGTTCGACGGTAGGTAAAGGTGCATGCGGCCTCGTCCACCGCTGGCGTCGACTGCTTTGTCGTAGTCGAGCATCTGCCCCCATCCGTCCCAGACTCCGGCAAGCATTGTCGAACCATCCGGAGCAAGTTCCCAGAACGTGAGCACGGCGATCAGCAGGCCCGCCGCCAGCAGCAGCATCGACTGAATAAAGTCGGTCCAGACAACGGCCGTTAACCCTCCAACGATCGTGTACCCCGCCGCGACGAGTGCCAGCGCGATGACGAAGAACGCGTAGTGGTTCCAGTTGACGACTACTTTGCGAACGGACTGGCTGGCGACGCCGACTCCCGAATTTGATTTCTCGGCAGCTTTGATTTCAGCCATGGTGACGGTCGCGGTCGAATCTTCAGACGTCTCGACAGCCGCTTCACCACCCAGCAAGGTGCAGATCGTTCGAGAGCCGATGTAAAGACCTGGCACCAGGTGAATGACCGCCATGATGACGGTCATGATGATCGAATAGGCCAGTCGGCTGCGGTGGTCGTATCGCTTTTCAAGGTACTCAGAGAGCGTGAAGACTCGAAGTTTTCGATAGACCGGCAGAAAGAAATAGCACAGCACCATCAGGCCGAAGATCGCTCCCAGTTCGAAGTGGCTTTGTGCAAAGCCAATCGTGAATCCGACGCCCATCATGCCGACCATGTGGTTCGCGCTGACGTTGGAGCCGTAAATCGAGCCGGCGACGCCCCACCACGGAATTTTGCGGCTGGCCAGGAAGTAGTCTTCGGACGTCTCTTCGTCCTTCCGCCCCGCAAAGAGTCCGACACCCATGACGCCAATCAGGGCCGCGAAAAAAATGACGATGTCGAGCGTTTGAAAGACTTCACCCATCAGGTCGGTTCCCGGAATGTGAATCGTTGAGCGGCTTCAGGTTGCAAAGCCAGCGAGGATAGGGCAATCGAGCTGAAACCGACAAGCAACCTGTCCGGAACCGGTTTGTCATCACAATGTGATCCTGACCGTGGGACAGGAATTCGTCACGCTGGCTTTTCATTCCTGCCGGTGATCGTGGTAAACTGCGAGCTTCGAATTTTACAGCCACGCCTGCTAAACCTGCGGACGGCGTTATGTCAGCAGGTTTCCTCCCTTGAGACTTTCTGGGCTGCCCCACCCCTTAGACTCCTGCCAAGACGAACGATCTCATGGCGATACGCCGCAACTCCCGTTTGCTGATCGAACCGCCTGCCAGCGCGACGGGGGACATTGCGTTTAATCTGATCGTCTTTTTTCTGGTCTGCGCGTCGGTGCAGCCGGACAGCGGTCGCAAGCAGACGATTCCCAAAGCCGAGCAGACCGAGCAGAAGGAACAACAGACCGACACAATCTCGGTCGAGCTGACTCGGCAGGCAGTTTTTCTCGATGGCGACCCCGTGACTCCGAAAGATTTTTCGCCGAGGATCAAAGCCAAACTTGACGCACGATCGAATCCGGCTGAGAAGGTCGTCGTCGTGAAGAGTAAACCTGACACGCCGTACAACCACTGGATCGCCGTCACAAGTCAGATCGAAGATGCTGGCGGCATCGTTACTCTGCAGCTTGAAGAAGAGCAAACGGTGACCGTGCCCTGAGAAGTCTGACGCGAAGACGCTAAGGAACGTGTTCAGAATAACTTCCCGAGTTGACAATGTTGACAAT
>JADHNX010000057.1 GCA_016779365.1 Planctomycetaceae bacterium | reverse complement strand
CGGGGGATTCGTTCTGAATGTAGACCGTCAGTCCACCGTCTGCGTCTCGCTTGAATTGATCCAGCATCGGCGAGTTGAGGAGATAGCGGTCGATCGGATTCTCGACGAGCAGGATCTCCGGCATCCGGTACATCGTCATTGACCAGAACGCATTGACCGGCGGCAGTTGGCCGGGCTCGAATCGCAAGGTGTATTCCTTGCTCCCATCCAGCTTCTGACCTTCGTTGTCGAGGGCCAACAGCGGATACATCGCTTCTGCCTGGGAGTTGCCGTAGATGCCATTGATGGCAGCACCCATGCGATAAAGGTAGTTGTTCTTCAGGTAGTCCCGCGTGCCGAACATCTGGCCAGAAGTCACCTTCTTCTCGTCGATTTGCTTCTGCAGTGCGGCGTACTCGGTCAAGGCATCGGCCATGCCCCCTTCAATGGCGGCCCGCATCCCGGGCGAGAGCTTGCTCGCGTCGAAGCTCTTGCCTCCGCCGACGCCGATTTTGGCAAAGCGCGCCATCAGCTCCTTCTCGGAGGGAACCGTCGGGCAGAACTGCAGGATGAAATTCAACTCGTTGAAAAACTGCGTTGAAGTTCTCTGCGCTTCGGGCGTGAGCGGCTTGACGAAATCAATGGCCGGCGCGGCCTTGGGCGCAGGCAGGCCGAGAAACGCGGAGAGCGGCTGAACCTTGTAGCCGGCCTGCACCTTCTTGACGTTTTCCATGTCGTCCGGGCTGAAGAGCTGCGTGCGGAAGGCGCCGAAGACAAACTCGGTTTCCGACTGGATCACCTTGTTGATGGACGCAGGCTTCTCGCCCTTCCAGCTCGGCCCGGCGATGAGGTAGCTGCCGCCATCGTTGCCGGTGGTCCGGCTGCCGATGTAGGCGAAGTTGTGCGTATAGGCATCGATGAGTTGGATCGTGAAGTAGCGATTCTTCTCGATCTTCGGCACGGTCAGCACAAGGGGCTCGGTGCGCAGATCCATCCCGATGAACGAGTAGGGCGTATCCGAATTGGGCGTCTGGATCGCGGTGTCTTCCGGCGTGTAGACGCGAGGGATGTTGATCAACCGATTCCAGGGCAGCTTGTAATTGGGATCCTGCTTGTCCTGAAAGTAGGAATACTGGATGCGGTAGTTGTCCACCAGCGGGAAGCCGTAAATGTAAGCCTCCTTGGCGATGGCCCGGGCTTCCGCCGGAGTGACGTCCGCCGCGCGGGCACACGGTTTTAATGCCAGCGTGCCCGCAAGGGCGGCGGCGAAAAGAACTGAACGGCGTGCAGCTTTCATGATGTTGCCTATTTGGTTGTTAGTTCGTGAGGGCTGGGGAAACGCTACTTCACCAGCTCGATCTCGCCCGGTCGCCAGGTCTTGTGGAACCAGGGCTCGGTCGGACTGTAGAGACGCAAGAGACAAAACCAGCCCTTGCCGGGAACCGTCTGGGTCCAGTTCGCTTCCTTGCCGACCGGAGCCTTGGGGCCGAAGTAAAGACCGATCGACCCGTCGTCGTTGGCAATCAACTTGTCGCGCTGGCTTTGCTTGCTCGGGAAAGTCTGGTCCGTCTGGAGCATGGAGCGAGTCTGGGGATCATAGACGCAAACCGACCAGAACTTCTTGGCGGGAGCATCCTTGGGGATGTTCAGCTTGTAGGTCTTGCTGCCGTCGAGGTAGTTGCCTTTGGAGTCCAGATAGCCCCAGGCGTATTGGGAGCCCGCGCCGATCAACTTCATCGCCATCGCCGGGGTGTTCACTGTGGCGAAGTAGTAGAAGCTGGTCCTGGCATCCAGGTTGCGCCCGCCCAGGCCCTCATCCTTCAGGAACTGATAGTTGTCGCCGGGGTAGCCCCTCTTCCAGTAGCTGCCTTCGTAGAGGAACTCGTCCTTGTTGCGCTCGTCCCAGAGGAGTGCGCGTGAAGTCGCGTTGGCCACCGCCACCGCTTCCGTCATGATCTTCTTCATCCGCGCGTCCGGAGCGAAAGGCTTGCCCTTTTCAATGCCGATGGAGGCGAAGAGTCCGCGCAGTTCGGGATCAAGCATCTCGACGGGTTCCCGCTCGATGACGGTATGGAGTTCCTCGTAGAACTTGAAATTGTTGGCGTGAATCGTATTGAACGATTTTCCGGAGCCGCTGATGAACTCCATTTTCGGCGGATTGGCTTTCAGGGCGAGGGGATAGATTTTCAGGCCATCCCTCCACATCTTGGCCGCGGCATCCGGCTTGCCGTCGACCAGGAAGCCACGCAAAGCGACCCAGTTCACATAGCTGGTGGATTTGGCGACGAAGTAGGTTTCTCCGTCGACGACCTGCGCCTTGCCGCCGATGGGACCGTCGAGGTCGCCCTCGTAGTCCGGGGGCAGGATCAGATACTTACCGCCCTGGCCCCGGTCCGGGCCGGGGGCGCCCATGTCGATCACAAAGCGGAAGTAGGCGTCGTTGACCGTTCCCGGGCCGGCTCCGGCCGGGATTTCGACCACCGTCGGGCCATCCTTCTTCAGGTCGAGAAAGGGAGAACAATAGACAGTGCTGGTGTTGCCCGTGAGAAACAGAGCCTTGCTGTCCATCAGCTTGTCAAAATACAAGACCTGGTTGGAGCTGTTAGCGCCGAGCGAAGCTGCGCCGCGCCGAAGTCCTTCAATGGAGGCCGCGGGAATCCCGTTGAGGAAGGCTTCCTTGGCCCGTGAGAAGTCGAGATGGTCGTAGACCAGCTGGGAGGTCTCCTTGGTGGGGATCCCATCGAAAAACTCGAGGGTGCCGATTCGCGTCTCGACGCGGTCCGGCGTGGTGATGGCTTCGGGAATGTCCGTCGTCATCTTCATCCTCGGCGGCTGCGCCCAAGTCGGAGCGGTGATGCCAGTCGAAAGCATCGCTGCCGCGACAGCGATGGCCAGGATATTTTTCATTCGCTTCGTGTTCATCAGGTATCCCTTGTGGCTCTCAGTCCTATGTTCTGCAAGTTCAGTTCGAGGTTCTTAGTTTTCGGGGAGGTTGGCTATACAAAGTCGCAACCCAGACGTGGTGAAGCGTATCGAGCACGGCCTTAGGATCGCCTTGAGGCCGACGACCGAACTCCGCAATTAGCAGAGTTGCATCGAGTGAATTCAACGCGTTGGCAATCCGCCTCGCAGGGAGTGACTTGGAAATCAGCCCTTCCCGCTGTTGCGCTTTAATCCGCGACTCGACCTGGTCGTCCCAGAGTCCCATGAACTCCGACCATGTCTGTTCGAGGCGTTCGTCGAGGGGCGCTGCTTCCGAGACCGCTCGAAAAACGGGCCCATGGTGTACGCAAGTTTGTACCACTCCCTTGAGAGATTCCCTGAGCGCGGCGATCGGTTCGCCCTCTCCGTTGATCCACGGATGAGCCGTCTGATGCATCACCGCTCCGACCTCACTTAACAGTGCCTCGATCAGTCCATGCAGATCCTTGAAGTACTGGTAGAACGCCGGACGACTGAGCGGTGTGTCACCCATCAGTTCGCCAATCGTCAGATCGCGAAAATCATGCTCCCAGAGAAATCGGACAGCACTGTCCATGATCTCTCGCCGGGCCTCTTCCGGAGAATGACGGCGCGAGCGTTTTTTGCGCTTCGTTGAAACACGACGCGATTTGCCTGAAGGTACTGACATCGTGTCATTATGGTAATGACACGATGTCAGTATGACAAATCGCTCCAAGTCGGTGTCATCGATCGGCTGGGTTGCTGCCGAAAGTTGTGTTTGGTGTGAGTGTTGAAAGAGACCCTCTTAGAAACAATGCGCGAAACACCGTCGCCTCGCCCATGCGTGAAATGGGCCTGAAAAACCGCGTCTCGAAGAAATTCACACCAACCACTACCGTGTCTGATCCTGCAAAGATCCCGGCCCCAACCTTCTGGATCAGACCTTCACCGCAGACGCTCCCAACCAGAAGTGGGTCACTGATATTACCTGCCTGCCGACACAGCTCAGCAGGGGCTATCTGGCCACCGTGCTGAACCTGTTCAGTCGGAAGGTCGTCGGCTGGTCCATCTCGGAAAGCCTCGCCACTCCACTGGTCAGCACCGCACTGCGTCACGCCATCGAAGCCAGAAGGCCCGACACCACCAGCCTGCTGCATCACAGCGATCGAGGCTCGCAGTCCACCAGCGACGACTATCAGCAGACGCTGCGAATGCTCAACATCACCAGCTCCATGAGTCGCACCGGCTGTTGCTACGACAATGCCGTCATGGAACGTTTCTTCTGGTCGCTCAAACACGAGTGGACGAAGTTCGAAAACTTTGCCGATATCAATCAGGCCAGACAAAGCGTCTTCGGGTACATCGAAACCTTCTACAACTCAAAGCGAATTCATCAGACTCTCGGATACAACACACCTGACGAATTCGAAGCACAACACCAAACCAAACTCTTCGTCTGAACCATACATCCGGTGTCCACTCTCATTGGTCTATCGCAATCTGCTACCGTCGCAGTTACTGGACACACAAGCGACTTTGCGTGAGAAATAATTCGACCACGGTCAGTAAGTCCATTTCGGCGGCCTTTTGAATCAGTTTGTTATTGGAGGATGTGTGCCGGACTTCCGCGCCCGGCATAGTTTGACGTGTTCCCGCGAGCAAGTTACGTCTGACTCCAGAAACGTCCGGCAGCAGGTTCCAGAAATTGAGGCTTCCGCATGCGTGACTGAGGTGTTGCAATTCTTCGAATCACGTCGCAGGTGTTCGGTTTCGCAAGCCTCGTAAAGAAAATGCTGGTCGCGAGGTGATCGTCAGCGTCATGTCATCAACTCGCTCAACGGACCGCGATACGAGGTTCCATTCTGCTTCAGTACAAGGTCTTCGTTTCCGTAATGGTCGATGGGATTACCAAAGGCGTTCAGCAGCGTGGTCCACCAGTTGCCAATGGTGCGACACCCGTTGTCGCCGTACTTCGGATATCGGATATAGCGACCGGGGATGTTGAGTTTCCCACCGCAACCGCCAACCACGACATACGGCCATTCCAGGCAATCCCCATGGTGTTTGTTCGCAGAATCGCTGAAGAAAACGATCGTGGTGTTGTCGAGCATGTTGCCGTCGCCTTCGGGAACGGCTTTGAGTTTTCCCGCCATGCTGGCGAGCAGGGTTGAATGGTGCCTGCGAATAATGTTGCGGCATTCTTCCTGACTGCGACTGCTCTCGTTGTGACCGATGCCGTGATTGTGCTTCGACAACCCCAGCTCCGAATACACCGTTGACAGGTTATCCAGTCGAATGGTCACACAGTTTGTCAGCCCCGCGATCAACGCCGCCGAGGCCAGATCGAAGTGAGCTTCCTGCCGAACCTCTTCGACGGTGGACGTAAACTTGTCGGTGAAGTCTGGTGCGTTCTCTTTGATGGTGTCTTTCATGCCGGAAAGACGGCTGTGTCGCACCTGTAATTCCTCAAACGCATTCAGATAAGCATCCAGCTTGCCTTTCTCAGGTGACGGTATCGCCTGATTGACTCGCTTGATGTCATCCACCATGAAGTCCAGCAGGTTCCTCTGCACTCGAAATCGCTTCTGACCATTACCGCCAGCCGATGCGGCTGAGCCAAACAACTGCTCGAACGCCATGTCCGGACTGCCTTGAAACGGCAGCTCTTTGTTGGCCCCAACGGCAGTGATGCCGGGATAAAGAACTCCGCCGTACGAATTCGACAACGCCGGCCCGCGCACGGCCAGCCCGACATGATTGAATGGTGCGGGGCTGAGTCTGGCGAGTTCCGCATCGGCCGTGGCTCTCAGAATCGCGCCACGATCGTGTTCGCCGCCGGTCATGTACACGCCCATCGCGCCAAACCAACTGCTGTGGCCACCTCGACACATCTTGCCCGACAAGCCCTGTACAATTGCCAATTGATCCTTAAAAGGCTCCAGCGCCGACATCGACTCGGGTAAAGCAACACCTCTCAGTGACTGGCTCGTTGCTGAGTCACCCTGCAGTGCTCTGGGAGTAATCCCATCCGGTACGACGCCACTGGACTTGACGACAAAAACAAATCGCTGCGGCAGCGCCCGCTCGTCTCCCGCCGCCTGGAGCTGCACCTGTTTCAGGAAAGGTGCCAGCAGAAAACCGCCAGCTCCCAGGGAGAGCCCCTTCAAAATGTCACGTCGTGTCTGAGTCATTGTGTGATTCCGTCTCAGGTACATGCGTTGATGTTGCTTCGGCTATTTTCGATAGAGGAACGAATCAGACGTCAGCAGAGAAACGATCAGAGCATTGAAACTCCCGCCACTCTCAAGATACGCCCTATCCGCCGCGACCAGTGTCTGTGAATCGGTCAGCATCTCATTCCGCCCCATAAAGTACCGGAAAGCATGGCGAATCATGCTCTGCCGGACTCGATCGGAAGCCGCGAGCCGCCCGATCAAATCGAGGGCATCCTTCACTTCTCCATCGAGTTCGTTATTCCCGGTATCCGTCAGTACTGCTGTTGAGTGAACGGGTTTCGCCGGATGCTTCCCGTCTTTCTTCGGCAGTTTGTCAAGGCTCTCTTCGGTGCGATAGCGGCCAAAGTCGTCGTAGATCTCAAACGGATAGCCCAGCGGGTTCATCTTCTTGTGACAGCGCCAGCATTCCTGTTGTTCCGTGACCACAAGCCGTTCCCGCAATGTCTTGCCGTGATCCTCGGGAATGGAAGCATCAACAGTGATGGGCAGATCCGGCACAGTTCCCGCCAGCAGCCGTTCCCGAATCCACTTCCCGCGACGGATCGGATCGGTTGTATCGTTGAGTGAGTGGGCGATCAGCCACGCGGGATGAGTCAGCATTCCGGCACGATTCGGCCTCTTGTACGGCTGAGGAAGCAGATAGTCCTGCTCATCATCTTCGAGGTCATAGACCATCGGATATTTCCGATATAACGGCTGCATGCCGTGGAGAAGCTTCTCTTCGTCGTCCGTGTTCTTCCACTGCCGGACTTCTTTCACGATCTGCTTGATTGCCCGCACGCTGCCATTGAAACCTCGGTTGAAGTTGTGCAGGTGATATCTCGAATTGAGTTCATGCCAGCCCTTGAGATCAAGTCGCTCCAGCAGCTCGCGAGTCATGTCATCGGTAAGAGTCCCCTCGTCCAGTTGCTCTTTGTGTTGGTGGTAGAAGTCGTAAACCGTATTGCGAAATGTCTGTCGGTTGAGAATGTAATACTCGTCGGACGTGAGCAGCTTCCGGAAGACGTCCTGGTCCCCGTCAAGAATATTCAGGACGAAGAAATCGGCGTCACGCTCATACATGTTCGGATAGTTTTCCCCGTAGTACGAGAATCCTCCGGAGCGATCGGCGTCCTTGAAAACTTTGTGAGCATGGACGAAACCGAAGAACTCCTGGAAGAACCTGAGAATCCTCGGTTTACCAATTGAGTCATCCTGCAGCAGGCGAACGACCTGCCTCCGAACATCGTCCCGACTGCGGAGATTCCCGTCTCTGGCCGTCTGGAGCAGCGCATCATCAGGACGGCTGTCAGTGAGTGCGAATGCGATCGAAAACGCCAGCTCGGTGGGGGCCAGCATCCGTCTGCCATCGCTGCCGCCTTCTCCGAGACCGATCTCGACGCGATAGACGGACTCATGGTGCAGCATGATGGCCATCAAAGTCAGCCGCAGCGCTTCGAAGTTTCCCGCGTCGGCAGCCGATCGTGTGAAGAGCACAACATACCGGTCCAGTTCCCCGTCGGTCGGTTCGCGATAGACGACCCGTTGGAAATGCTGGCTGATGACGTCTTTCAACGCCTGTTCGCTCGGTGCGTCCTGCGATTCGGCAAGAGCCTTGCAGGTCGGTTGAGTCGCTATCAGTCGATCTGCTGAGTCTCCGGCGTTGGTCATCAGGACATTGACAACCGCAGAATCGGCGAACAGCAGAGACGCGTAGTCCTTGATGCCCTGCTTGTCATCGACGATGAACGGTTGCCTCAAGAGCCGGGCATCGCCGCCATATTGAGCCTTGATGTTGTCGAAAACATGCGGGCTGGTTCTCCACAGCCTTGCCGGAGAAAACGGCTTCGCAGTGATTTCGCCACTGAACAGCGTGTCGTGATCGACATAGTTGCCGTACCCCGGCGCTTTGATCTTCTCGCGGAACGCGGAGGACGTCCCGAGTTCCACAAAACTCGCAGTCGCCAGTGAAAGCAGCTCATTCCGTTGAGCCACAGTCGGCTGGTCTGCCTCTTCGGGAGGCATCTGCGCGAGGTAGACCTGTTCCTCGACTTTGTTGAGCAGACGTTCTTTCTCTTCGTCGGCGAGTCTGGCGAAGTTGTCGAGTCGAACATTGCCTTCCTGTACATCTCTCGAATGACAAGCAAAGCAATGCTGGCTGAGTTTCTGCTGCAGTCGCGTATCAACCGAAGTCGGATCCGCTGCCGTGCAAGGTGCGCACGACAGTGTCAACGACACAAACAGAAGGACGAACCGGCAGCGAAGTGCAACACCGTCTTCCCCTGTTGAACGCTGGATCGAGCCGGAAATCATTGTGGGGCCTCAAGTCTTGTCTTGAGTGCAGCGGCTGCCTCGGTCTTCAAGGCACGAATGGCTGAGGAGTTCGTCGTCGGACCGTCGGGGTCCTGATGAGTCACTTCGGCGGCGAAGTCGATGTGATCAGTTCGGAAGCTGTGCAAGGGTTGCCAGGGGATTCCGTTGACCTTCAGGTTGCCCATCGGCGAACGACCCCATGCGTAGCGAACGGCAACCGGCTCTTTCACAAGCGGACTGGAAACGAGAATCTGCGTGTTCTGGAGTTCTCGTTCTTTGAACGGTTTTGCCTCAGCAGTCGCCATGTAGAAAACGCCGGACTGGTCCGCGATCGAGAAGCCCTCGATCTCGGAGCCGAAGTCATCCACGCGAACCGCTTTGTCGAACGTCAACAACAGGCTGTTCCCTTCACGGACGGCCGAGACCAGCTTTGTCGTTTCCCAGACGATGTCCTCGTAGCCGTACACGGTCTTCAACGCCCATCGCGCCGTCCGAAGGCCAAGTTCCTTCTTCTTCTTTGTGTGTAGCTGAGGAATCTTCTGGTCGTACGAAGGGATGAACGCTGTGTTGGTTGGGTTCCGCGCATCGCCCAATCCGAGTCGTTGAGACTCGCGGATGTAAGCGGCGGTGGAGAAACCAAGTTGCTCGAAGTTCTGGCGAGTTTGAGCCTGTCCTCCAGCACACAATCCAATGACGGCGACGGGCAACTGCGGATCGTTGAAGTCCTCGCGCCAGCCATCAACCATCAGCTTCATCAGCACGCGGTAGAACTTTGGCTTGCAACTGGTGTTCATCATCGCGTTGTTAAAACCCTGATGAAACGCGACTCCCTTGATGTTCAGGCCTTTGAAGACACCAAACATGCCGTTGTAACACGACGCGGCATCGCTCGGGCTCCGGCCCGGAACGGACCACGTTCGAATGCTGCCGTCAGGTTTGCGCGGCTCACGCCGATTGGCTTGTCGCCCTTTGGCTTTGTCGTCTGCGACTTGTGCTTTCCACTTGTCGTGCGCGGCCTGCCACTTATCCATTTGAGCCTGGAAGAAGCCTTCGAAGCTGAATTCCGTTCGCCGCTGGTCGACCCATTTTAGATAGGCGGCTGCATCAGGATGGTCCGCGAACTTGTGACGTGGCACGAGGCTTTCCAGTGAAGCGCCGCCTCGCGAGTTGTCAATAATGCCGATCGGAATCTGTAACGCCCGCTGCAATCGCGAGCCGAAGATGTATCCGATTGCCCCCATCTCCAATGCGACTTCAGGAGTGACGGCCTTCCAGTTCTTGTCGGGATCGTCCTGGTTGTTGATAAACTCGTCCTTGAGATCGGTTTCGACATATTCCGATTCAGCTCCCGAGCGAATCCTGATGTGTCGCAATTCGGGCAGATGTGCCATCGCTGCTTCAAATGGAGCCTGATAGACGGCCTTCAATGCAAAGGCCATGTTACTCTGGCCGTTCATGACCCAGACGTCGCCGATCAGGATGTTGTCCATCGTAATGAGGTCGTCGCCGGCTTCGACCTTGATCTTTTGCGGGTTCTTATTGGCGGGCTGCGGATCGAAGGTGACCTCCCAGCGTCCTTTCTCCCCCGATGCTTTGCCGGTGGCTGTACGGTCTCCGAAGGTGACTGTGACAGGCGTCCCGCTCTTCGCCCAGCCCCATATCGTGATGGGTTTGTCACGCTGCAGAACCATGCTGCTGCGAAAGATGCCGTGGACTTTCAATTGCGACGAAGCGGCAGGGGCCTGAATGCCATAAAAGATGACCGCGTTGCGATAGAACAGCTTCTCGGAAACTGTGCGTCCTTTGGCATCGAAGTACGCTCGGGTGAGCTTGACCACCGATCCGTAGTCTCCTGACGTTCGCGTCACCGGCCAGTCGCTGCCGTAAACCAATCGGTCTTCGCCGAAGCAATCAACCACCAGATCGAGAATCGGCCGGTAGTAGTCAACGTCCCGTGGAGCCGGTTGCTGCTTAACTCGGCCATAGAACGCCGAAACTTTGCAGTACACGTTCTTGAACCTGGCAACTGCTCGCAGTTGTTGCACCCAGTCGGGATCAAGCGGCTTGTCGTCGAGCCGAACATTCCCGAAGTGGTCGAGCATGATCTTGATATTCGGCACTCGTCGAGCAATCTCGGCCACGTCTTCCAATGAGTAGCCGCCGACGAGGAAATCAACAGTCCTGTTTGCGTCGGCAGTGTGTTTCAGATCGCGAATCAACGCGTCGGACAAACCATCCTGATAACGGCCTGAGAGTCGATAGCCGACGTACCGCTTGTCCTTGCACAGCTTATCGAACAACGGCCGGAACTCATCTGTGCCGATGACTTCGGAGAGGTTGCCAACCACGCCGCGATAAAACTGTGCATTGTGCGCGGTGATATCCAGATTCCACTGGTTATCCGGCAGGCTTTGGCCTGCCTGAACCACGACGACTCCACGAACATTGTTGGCCCTGGCAATTGGCTCATGCGTCTCTGGAAGCAGCGTTCGGTAGAGAGTCGAATCGTCCTTCGAGATCCAGTAGATCCCCTTTGGCCTTTCGAGATCCCAGAGATGAACGTGAGTGTCCATAATCGGAATGGCTGCAGCGTCGTCCGCGACAACGTGCAGAGAGCCCCGAGGTCCGATGACAGTGAGCAGCACAACGAGAGCGACAACATGACGACGGAATAGTGCAGACAAGGGGGGGCGTCCTGTTGAGAAACAACAATGCGGCCGTGTAAGTTCGGACTTACGCGATAAATCGGGCAATCGGGCCTGTCTGAGGCAGCTTTTTGCGCGACATTTCCGGATCGAGATCGCCGTAGTGTTCGATCGGATTGCCGTGTGCGTTGAGCAGCGTCGTATACCAGTTACCCAGAGTCTTGTGCCCTTCGTTGCCAAGGTAGGGCAA
The DNA here is from genome assembly GCA_016779365.1 of Planctomycetaceae bacterium. Classification (GTDB taxonomy): domain Bacteria; phylum Planctomycetota; class Planctomycetia; order Planctomycetales; family Planctomycetaceae; genus JABMPE01. Next base: position 1,255 of record JADHNX010000057.1, on the reverse strand, counting down.
GCGAATGTAGCGTCCCGAAATGTCCAGGTTGCAATTGTTGCCGGCCATGATCAGGAACGGCGCCTCGGAGCCGACGCCGTGGTGAGTTTCGCCGTTCTCCGGGAAGTACATGATCATCGTGTTGTCGAACATCGTGCCGTTGCCCTCGGGAACCTGCTTCAGCCTTTCGATGATCGTTTTGATCTGATTCACGTGGCTGATGCGAATCTGCTCGCGAGTCTTCCAGGCGGGAACACCACCAAAGGCCTCGTCGTGCCCCAGTGGGTGAATGCCAACACGGTCCGTTTCGTTTCCGGGAAGACCAGTGATCGGCGTTCCGAGATCATCGATCGTGTACGTCACGACGTTGGTCAGGCCTGCGACCATCGCGGCAACGAGGACGTCGGTCATCGCGGCCTGCTTTTCAGGTGTGCTCGCGTTATTGCCACCATTTGCGTGAACCTCGTCGATTTCCGGAAGGTGTCTGGCAATGGAACCGGAAATCTCGATCAGTTTTCTGTTTCGATCACGGATCGCTTCGAGCGATCCGATGTGCAACTCCTGTCGTCTCTTCTCGTGTTCCTGGACGCCAGCGACCTTCAGGCCTTCGCGGCTCTGCAGGAAGGAGAGCATGTCGTTGTCGGAACTGACCGCTTCCGGATTGAGAACCGACTTGAACAGTTCCTGTCGAGCGGTTTCAGGATCCGCGTAGCAATAGTTTCGTGTTTGTGGCGCGGGTGCGGAATAACCGTCGACGATGCCAGTTCGGCCGTCGGCAAACGAAAGCTCGACATGCCCGAAAGGCGACGGAAACAGTTTCGCCAGTTCGAAGTCGATCGTCGTGCGTTTAATCGCACTCAGTGTGTTCCGGTTCGACTTAAAGCAGCCCATGACCGATGAAAACGACCAGTGGATATTCTCGCTCATCTTGGTCGAGAGGCCCTGCAGAATGGTCATGTGCTCTTTGTACGCATCCAGCCCGCGCAGCCATTTCGGGAGTTCATGCTTATCCAGATCGGCTTCAAGTGGTTCCTTCTTTTCATCGCGAGCCTTGTCCTGCTCGGAAAAATCGCGAAGAGCAATTTCATGCGGACGGATACCGCTGGATTTACGGATGAAGATAAACCGCTTCGGCTGAGCGATCGCGCCCTGAGCGGCGAATGCCTGATTGAACGCCGGGGCGAGAGCCATCGCGCCGGCACCGAGCACCGACGATGCCAGAAAGTCTCTTCGATTGATCATGATTCTAATTCTCGATGGCTTTGCGATAGATGAA
>JADHNX010000056.1 GCA_016779365.1 Planctomycetaceae bacterium | reverse complement strand
CAAGGACCGTTCCGTGGGCGACCCATTTCGTGCCTTCCCAACGAAAGGCCTCCAGGCTCAGCCCAGGACCATCGTACCCCGGTGCGTTGAAATGGCTGGCGAGAGCGAGAAGCTGGCCGTCACGTTCCCACAAACCGCGTGCGATCCAGCCGAAGCCCTTTTTCCTCGGCGGACCGGTCAGATCGGCAGGTTTGCTCCAATGCAAACCATCCCGGCTCGTGGCAAAGGAATTGCGAGTACCCGGCATATCGTGAGCGGGCACGATGTTGCGGTGCTGCTCGGCAGTAACGCCGGTCCTCGACCCTCCCGGACCATCACTCCACATCGCCCAGAAGCGACCGTCATGATGGGCCAGATACGTGTGCTGATGAACACGAGTGCCAGCGTGGTCGCGGACGTCACTGATGATGGTGTGTTCGGCTTTGACGCGCGGGAGTTTCTCGTAGTCGATCTGGTGCGGATCCTCCGGCACCCAGTCACCGGCGAGCATGATCGCATCGCCTGCGTTCTGCTTTGACGGCGCATCCTCAGCCCGCAGCGCAGTGAGCGGCAGGAGCAGCACAGCGGTGAGGAGGGCGAGTGTACTTTTCGTGAATTGCACAGTGGTTAACCCTCGAAACTTCCGGGTTTCAGGTACGGTTTCAGTGACTCACCGTTTACGGAGCAATGACTCACGGAAATCGGTGGGGAGTTTTCCGACCAGACGCTTGAACGTCGCATAGAATCGGTTTGGAGTATTGAAGCCGCAGGCGTCGGCGATATCGCGGATCTTCATGTTTCCGGTGGCAAGAAGATGCTGGGCATGCCAAATGCGATGCATGGTGAGGTATTCCAGTACGGTCAGGCCGCACGTCTGGCGGAAGAGACGCATGGCAGAGTTGGGATGCATCCCAGCCACGGCAGCGATGTCGGCGACCTTGATGTCGCGGGTGTAGTTGCCGGCAACGAACACTGTCATGCGCTCAAACTTCCCGAGTTTTCCCCGCATCCCAGTCGCCACGGTTCCTCGCGCGGAGACACGTTGGCGCAGCGCCAGTCGCAGGAGTCGCGCTTCGGCTTCCAGGAGGATCATGCGGTGCGCGTCAGGATCTTCCGAGACAAACGCTGCGTGCCAGCGACGCATCATCGCCAGATCAGAAGAACCTTGCTCGGGCTCCGTCTCGATCAGCATTTCGCCACCCAGGAGCCGGTTCACGAGCGACTCTGGCAAGCGCCAGTTCAAAAACCAGGCCAGCGGAACCTTCAGCGAGTAATGAATTCCCCCGGGATCGAAATCGATGCTTTGATGAGGAATCGCCGCCCAGCGGACGCAGAGTTCACCGGCGTGGTTACGAATCCGGCCGCCGCCGAACAGATAGTCGATCCAGCCCGACTCCAGCACGGTGAGCTCGATGTCATCGTGGCGATGAGCACGCGCCATGCGGTTCGCCGGGGCATCACTCACGTGAAACCCCAGTTTGACGAAATCGACAGGCTCGGAGGGTTGTCGCGACATGATGTTAGGAAACAGAACAAAACTGCGCAGTGAGCATCATTTACAAGCAGGCCTATTCTGGTAGCTTAGTTCGTAGACATCAAGCCCTCGCGGGTGTCGTGTTGACAGTCGTTTCATTGATCTGGGATCTGCCGATGCATCAGATTCTCCCGATACCTCACTGGATCAGCTGCGTTTGCGGGACGCTGTGCGCGATCTTCGTATCGACAATCGGAATTGCGGATGAGACGCCGGGGCCAACACGGTCATGGTCGTTACGCGATGAGTTCCAGACGGGGCCGGTCAGCGGGAATCCAATTGCCGATCGGCGCGGAGAGCCGGTCTGGCACTTGCTCCGCACAACATCGAGCAAGGGGCCGGTGGAGTCGCGGAAGTGGCTGCGCGATGGTCGATACGTGCCGTTGGGTGATGCAGGTGACAAGCTGTTCGGTTCGCCGCTCGACGGTTGGACCTATCGCGCGAAGAATCCGCTGGCACCGGCGGTTGGCAAGATCACGGCGGACTATGACATCGGCTTGAAGTTCCAGCCGGGGGACATCCTGATCGCGCCTGGTCCGGATCATGCCATTGTCGTGGGTTGGCGGAGTCCGGTCTCGGGGAAGCTCGATATTCAGGGAGTGTTCGAGCACGCGCAGACCTGTTGTGGCGTGAACTCGCAGATTGCCTGGTATGTGGAACGCGGGCCGTCTCCGGATAAGGATCGCGGTTTTCAGGGGGTCTCACTCGCTGCGGGCACATCAGATTTTGGCAGTCCGAACCAAGTGGGGCGGTTTCACGTCAAAGACCAGGCAATCAAGCCCGGCGATTTTATCTATTTCATTGTGGATGCCCTGGCCGACGGAACGGGCACGCCGCACCATGGTGACGGCACAAAGTTCGACGTCACGTTGACCGTACGCGACGCAAAACGGCCCCCGCCGCCGACGTACGAAAAGGACATTCGGCCCATCCTGGCACGTGCGTGTTTCGATTGTCACGGCAAGGAAACGCAAGAGGCACAGCTTGATTTGAGCACGCTCTCCGAAATGTTGCGCGGAGGCGAAAATGGCCCGGCGATCGTGCGAGGCGAACCGCACAACAGCCTCATGCTCGATCTGGTTGCCAAGGGGCAGATGCCCCCCGGAGACGAGGACAAGTTGACGGGCGCGGAACTGGCGCTGCTCCGCCATTGGGTCAAGGCCGGAACTCCCGCCGACGAGAAGATCGTCGCGCTGCCGCCGCATGCCCAGGTGACCGAAGAGGACCGCAGCTATTGGGCCTTCCAGCCTCCGCGTAAGAGCGCCGAGCCACCGGTCCAGAACGAGGCCCGAGTGCGGATGCCGCTCGACCGATTTCTCCTGGCCAGGCTGGAAGAGAAAGGGCTGGGCTTCTCGCCCGACGCGAACCGAAACGTTCTCATTCGGCGGGCGTATCTCGATTTGACCGGACTTCCCCCGGATCCGGCGGCGGTGAAGGAGTTCCTGGAAGACACTCGGCCCAATGCCTACGAACTGTTGATCGACGAATTGCTGAAGTCGAAGCATTACGGCGAACGATGGGGACGCCACTGGCTCGATGCGGCGGGTTACGTCGACGGCAAACTCGACAACGATCTCGGGACGATCTACCCGAACAACGGGATCTGGCGGTATCGCGATTATGTCATCCAGGCGTTCAATGACGACATGCCTTTCGATCAGTTTCTCACGGAGCAAATCGCCGGGGATGAACTGGTCGACTGGCGCGCGTCGGAGACTTTCGACGCACGCACGAAATCTCTGCTCACCGCCACGGGCTTTCTGCGAAACGTCGACGATCACACCGACTTCGATCAGTACGGCATCGAGAAGCGGTACGAAGTCGTCAATGAGACGCTCGATATGTTTTCGACGGCGGTTCTCGGGCTGACGTTTGAGTGCTGTCGCTGCCACAACCACAAATACGATCCACTCCCGCAGCGCGATTATTACCGGCTGATGGCCTGCTTCGAACCGGCCTTCAATCCGCATTCGTGGAAGAAGCCGAAGGAGCGTTACCTCGCCGATGTCTCTCCCAAAGAGCAGGCCGTCATCGATCAGCGGAATACGGAGATCGATCAGCAGGTGGCGGAACTGGCCAAAGCGGACGCAGTGCTGCGACAGCAGGTTCGGCAGCGTCTGTTCGAGTCGCGGTTGAACGCGCTGCCCGAGGAGATTCGCGCCGACGTCAAGCAGGCGGTCGAACTGGCGCCAGAGAAACGAAACGAGGCTCAGAAGGCGCTTGCTGCGAAGCACGAATCCGGGCTGAAGATCGGCGACGCCGACGTCGAGGCCGCGCTGACTGATGACGAAAAGGTGACGCTCAAGTCGAACGCCGAACAACGTGCGACGTTGTCGGCACAAAAGAAGACCTACGGTGTGATTCAAGCACTCTGGGATGTCGGTCCGCCGCCCGTCTCGCATGTCCATCGTCGCGGCAACGTCAAGGCGCACGGCGTGCTGGTGCAGCCCGGCTTCCCTGAGATCCTGCAACCAGTCGCGACTTCGCCCGGTGCGGTGTCAAAGGACGCTCAGGGTGAGACGAGCGGACGACGCCTGGCTCTCGCGCGGTGGCTGACGCAGCCGGACCATCCGCTCACCGCACGGGTTTTTGTGAACCGGGTCTGGCATCATCACTTTGGGCGAGGTATCGTCGAGACGTTGGGCAATTTCGGTCGCTCGGGGAGCCTGCCCACGCATCCGGAACTGCTCGACTGGCTGGCGGTAGACTTCATCGAGAATGGCTGGAGCATCAAGCGGTTGCATCGGCAGATCATGCTGTCGACCGCCTATCGACAGTCGTCGCGTCGGCCGGCACGCGGGTCGGATGATGCCGCTGTATCCGCCGAGAAGATCGACCCGGACAATCGCCTGCTGTGGCGGATGAACCTGCGCCGGCTGGAGGCGGAGATCGTCCGCGATGCAGTGCTGGCGGTGTCCGGCTCGCTGGATCGGACCGCCGGTGGTCCGCCCGTCGAGATCACGAATCCGGCCGATGGCTTGTCCCAGGCGAAGCCCACGCCAACGCCGACCAGTCCCAATCGACGGAGTGTGTATCTCTTCGCTCGTCGTGTTTATCCGCTGAAGTTCCTCGAAATCTTCGATGCGCCAATCATGCCGGTGAACTGCACGCAGCGGATGAATTCAGCGACCGCACTGCAATCGCTAGCGTTACTCAACAGCGAGTTCCTGTTCTCACAGTCCGAAAAACTGGCGGCGCGGATCAGCGAATCGGCCGGTCCGGAGCTGGAGCAGCGCGTAAAGCTCGGATTCCAGATCGTGTTCGCACGACAGCCGACGGAGAGCGAACTGACGAAGAGCATCGCGTTTCTGAATGAGCAGCAGCGCGGATACGCGTCTGTGGAGAACCCCGCCGAGAAAGCGCGACAGATGGCCCTGGCCGACTTCTGCCACATGCTCATGTCGTCCAACGAATTTCTGTATGTGGAGTGAGCGAACCATGCATCCAACTCGACGAGCGATGTTGCAATCGATCGGCGGCGGCTTTGGCACGGTGGTGCTGGCTGGTCTGCTCGAACACGCCGGTTTGCTGAACACGGCTGCCGCGGCCGACGCCCGCGCCGGCGGCAACTCTCTCAAGCCGCGCCAAGGACACTTTCCTGGCAAAGCGAAGGCAGTTATTCAATTGTGCCAGAACGGCGGACCATCGCAGATGGACCTGTTCGACAATAAGCCAGAGCTGTCCAAACGCAGCGGCCAGCCGCATCCGGAGGAGGTCGAAGTCTTTCAACTCGGCAACAAAAACGTCTTGATGGGGACGCCGTTCCAGTTTGCCAAACACGGGCAATGCGGCATGGAGTTGTCGGAACTCATTCCGCATCTCGCCGGAGTGTCGGACGATCTGTGCCTTGTGCGTTCGATGTTCACGGAGAACAACAACCATCCGTTCGCGCTGAACATGCTGCAGACCGGCAAGACGTTCAACGGTCGGCCTGCGATGGGCTCGTGGATTGGTTATGCATTGGGGACCGAGAATCAGGACCTGCCGTGCTACATCGTGCTCCGCGATCCGGCGGGCTACAACACGTCTGGGAAAATGGTTTGGTCCAGCGGGTGGCTGCCCGCTGTCTATCAAGGGACCGAGTTCAGCTCGTCCGGAACACCCGTTTTGCATCTAAATCCCGCACGTCCCGTTACACCCGAGTCCCAGACGCGTTCTCGCCGATTTCTCCAGGAACTGAACTCGATTCATCTCGAGCAACATTCGGGGGAATCGGAACTTGAGGCGCGGATCCAGAACTTCGAACTTGCAGCCCGCATGCAATTGACGGCTACGCAGGTGCTCGACCTGAAGTCGGAGACCGAGTCGACTCGCAAACTCTACGGACTCAATAGTCCGGCGACGGCGGGATATGGCACGCGCTGCCTGATGGCGCGGCGGCTGGTCGAGTCGGGCGTGCGATTTGTGCAGGTCTTCCCGCCACTCGATCCTTCGTTTCAGCCCTGGGACAATCATTCCAATCTGAAAAACGATTTGCGGAAGATCTGTGGCTATGTAGACCAGCCGAGCGCGGCGCTCATTACCGATCTGAAACAGCGAGGTCTTCTCGACGACGTCATCGTCATGTGGACCGGCGAGTTTGGTCGGTTGCCGATCACTGAGGGAACGGACGGCCGTGACCATAATCGCCATGCCTTCAGCACCCTCATGGCCGGCGGCGGTTTCAAGGCGGGGCACATTCACGGCGCGACGGACGAGTTCGGCTACAAATCGGTCGAGAACCGCGTCAGCGTCCCCGATCTGCATGCGACGATCCTGCATCAGTTGGGCATCGACCATACGAAACTAACCTTCACCCACAGCGGCCGCCCGGAACGCCTGACGGACCCCGATGTGACCGGGGCGCGGGTTGTAGAGAAGTTATTGGCATGAAACACATGGCAAAAGCAATCCTTGTTCTGCTGGCGTTGCTCGTCAGTTGGTGTGGGTCTGCGACGCGCACGTTCGCCGCTCCCATCGACTACGAACGCGACATCAAACCGCTCTTGAAACAGCGTTGTGCATCGTGCCATGGCGCGCTGAAACAGGAAGCCGACCTGCGATTGGATGCCGGGGCGCTCGTACCTCCAGAGATTCGATCGGAGATCTTGAAGCGCGTTGCGTCGAATGATGAGTCGGAGAGAATGCCGCCCGAGGGACCGCGTCTGACTGCGGAGCAAATCGCGGCTTTACGGGAATGGATTGCGGCGGACGCGCCGTTCCCGGAGAACGAGATCGTTCCGACAAAGCCAGCCGAGCACTGGTCGTTCCAGCCGGTGAAGAGGCCGCTGCTGCCGACATCGAAGCACGAGCACCCGATCGACGCGTTTCTCTTCGGCCAGCGCGACGCGCCCCCGCGGGTAACAGCAGAAGCTCTGCTGCGGCGCGTCCATCTCGATCTGATCGGCCTCCCCCCGACGATTGCGGAGCAGGATGCGTTCGCGACCGAGGGCAAACTGCTGGAGTCGATCATTGACGGCTTGCTCGCCCGGCCCGAGTACGGGGAACGCTGGGCGCGGCATTGGCTCGATGTGGCGCGGTACGCTGACTCCAACGGCTACGAGCGGGACGCTGAGAAGCCGTTTGTCTGGCGCTACCGAGACTACGTGATCGAAGCGCTGAACAACGATAAGCCTTTTGACCGTTTCATTGTTGAACAGATCGCCGGCGATGAATTGCCAGATGCATCCTTGGAAACGAACATTGCCGCGGGCTTTCTACGGCTAGGTGCCTGGGACGATCAACCGGGCGACCCGGCAACCGACCGTTATGACCAGCTCGATGATGTCGTCAGTACCACCTCGCAGGCATTTCTGGGACTGACAATCGGTTGCGCCCGCTGTCACGATCACAAACTCGAGCCGCTCAGCACGAGGGACTACTACAGCCTGGTTGCGGTCTTCAATCCGCTCCAGCGACCGCACTCGGGAATTACTGATTTGGCGGTGAAAGTTGGCGAGACGGATGTGTATGCGTGGCGAGAAACATCGGCCAACGCTCCTGCAACTCACATCTTGATTCGCGGCTCCGCGACCCGTCCGGGCGAACGTGTTGAACCGGCCGTGCCTGCGATCCTGGTGCAACAACAACCGGCGTTCGCGCCGAACGGTGAGAAATCGACCGGCCGCCGACTGGCGCTGGCGAAATGGATCGCCGACGAAAACAATCCGCTCACCGCTCGTGTGATCGTCAACCGTGTCTGGCAACAGCACTTCGGCGAGGGGATCGTGTCGACCGCCAGTGATTTCGGTTTGATGGGGGCGCGCCCGACTCACCCGGAACTGCTTGACTGGCTGGCCCACTGGTTCATGCATGACGCGCAGTGGTCGCTCAAGAGGCTGCATCGGCTGATGCTCACCAGCCGCGCGTGGCAAGCACCGAAGAACGCTGAGTCCGTCGTCAGATACCGGCGACTGGAGGTCGAGGCGATTCGCGACTCGATGCTGGCTGTCAGTGGCCGGTTGAATCCGAAACGCTTCGGCCCCTCCTTTCGCCCGGCGATTCCGTTGGCTGCCATCGAAGCGAATTCAGACAAGGAGAAAATCTGGACGCCCTCGGAGGAACCGGAAGCGTCGCGCCGCAGCATCTATGTGTTTATTAAGCGGGGATTGATCGTACCGATGTTCGAAACGCTCGACATCGCGGACGCCAACAGTAGCTGTCAGCAGCGGCAGGTGACGACCGTCGCCCCGCAAGCGCTCACCCTGTTCAACGGCGAGTTCACTCAACAACAGTCGCGAACGCTCGCCGAACGCCTGCGACGCGAGGCGGGCGATGACGTGGATCGCCAGATCTCGCTCGCCTGGCGATTGGCTTTGTGTCGCGAACCGTCCGAGGTCGAACGGACAAAGCTTCGGGAGTTCATAGAGCGGGAGTCTCTCGAAGCGTGCTGCCGCGTCGTCCTGAATCTTAACGAGTTTGTCTATCCGGAGTAACAACCGTGCAACGTTTCATTCCCAATCGCACACCGTGTGGACGAACTCGCCGCGAGTTTCTCTGGCAAGCGGGAGGCGGCTTCGCGGGACTCGCGCTTGCGGATTTGCTCCATGCGCAGGATCGGGCTATATCGCCGCTCGCCGAGAAACCACAACACTTCCCGGCCAAGGCGAAACACTGCGTCTTCCTGTTCATGAACGGCGGTCCGAGCCAGGTCGATACGTTCGACCCGAAACCAGAACTCGACAAACGCGACGGGCAACCTTATGTCGGCGATGCCAAGGTCGGGTCGAACGGACGCCCCATCGGACACCTGATGAAGTCGTCGTTTCCGTTCGCCCGTCACGGCGAAAGCGGTCTGGAAATCAGCAGCCTCTTTCCGCACACGGCCAGGCATGCCGACGACCTGTGCGTGATCCGGTCGATGCACTCCGATACCCCTCAACATTCCAATGGCTGCCTGCAAATGAACACCGGCAGCATCATGATCGGCCGACCTAGCATCGGGTCTTGGCTCAGTTATGGCCTGGGGGCGTCGAATCAGAACCTGCCGAGTTTCGTCGTGATGACCGACCCACGCGGCGGCCCGATCGGCAATGCTTCCAACTGGTCGGCCGGCTACATGCCCGCCGCCTATCAGGGAACGCTGTTTCGCAGCGTCGGTTCGCCTCTGCTCGACTTGGCCACCCCGGAAGGGACAACCGACCGCACGCAACGCCAGAGTCTCGATCTGCTCAAATCGCTGAACGAGGAGCACCTGAAACAGCGACCGGAGAATTCGGAACTCGCCGCTCGAATCGAGTCCTACGAATTGGCGTTCCGCATGCAGTCCGAAGCAGCTGATGTCGTGGATCTGTCGCGCGAGACCGCCGAGACGCAAGAGATGTATGGGATCGACGACCCAATCACGGCTGACTTCGGCCGCAAGTGCCTGATCACCCGTCGGCTGATCGAACGGGGCGTCCGGTACATTCAACTCTACTCCGGCGGTGGCCACATTGAAGATACCTGGGACGGCCACAACGACTGCATCACCAACCACAAGACGCACGCAGCCGAGACCGACAAGCCGATCGGTGCGTTGATCTCCGACTTGAAACGCAGCGGGTTGTGGGACGAGACGCTGCTGGTGTGGGGCGGAGAATTCGGCCGCACGCCCACCAGCGAAGGGGTCGGCAAACCAGGCCGCGATCACGACTGGCACGGCTTCTCGATGTGGCTGGCTGGTGCCGGAGTGAAAGGCGGCCAGGCGATCGGCGCCACGGACGACCTGGGTTTCAAGGCCGTGGAAGACCGCTGCCACGTCAGCGATCTGCACGCGACCATCCTGCACCTGATGGGGCTCGACTACACGCGACTGAGTTACCAGCATCTGGGACTCGACCAGCGCCTGACGGGCGTCGAAGAACGGCACATCATCACCAAGGCGCTGTCGTGAAGGAGATTCCGGCATGGCTGTCGCAATAAGACATTTTTTCGTTTCGCTCGTCTTTCTGATCGCGTGGTGTTCGTCCGAGTGCGCGCTTGTTCGTGCGGATGAGTTTTCTTTGCAGCAGCTTGAGCTGTTCGAAAAACAGATACGCCCGCTGCTCGTCGCTCATGCGGCGTTCCAACCGGATGGAGAAGGCCTGGCCAACATGCGTTTGAACGGCGTCACGCTCGACCAGCTCCGCAATCGCCAAAACCTGCTCGCCAGCTTCGACCAGTTTCGTCGCGACGTCGATCGCCAGGAGGACTATCGCGGCGTCGACGCTTTGACGCGGAAGGCGTTCGACGTGCTGACGTCGAGCCGCTTGGTGGAGGCCTTGGACTTGGAACGCGAGGACCCGACGGTCCGCGATCACTACGGCCGCGGCAGCGCCGATCCGGCGTTCGGCGAGGACGCCGGCCCGCACTGGATGGACCAGTTCCTGATGGCGCGACGGCTGGTCGAAGCCGGTGTCCGCTGTGCGACGCTGTCGTTCGGCAGTTGGGATCGACACGGGGCCAACTTCGAGCGTCTGCCGATTCAACTGGCGAAGTTCGATCAGGGAATCACCGCCTTAGTCGAAGACCTGCATCAGCGCGGACTCGACGAAGATGTCAGCGTTGTTGCGTGGGGTGAGTTCGGCCGTACGCCGCGCATCAATCAAAGCGGCGGTCGCGACCACTGGCCGCAGGTGTCGTGCGCTCTGTTGGCTGGCGGCGGGATGCGGATGGGGCAGGTGATCGGTTCAACGAACCGCCTCGGCGAAGTGCCGCAAGATCGACCTGTCCACTATCAGGAGGTCTTCGCCACACTTTACCACCGGCTCGGCATCGACGTCGGCAACGCGACGATTCTCGATCAGGCGGGACGTCCGCAGTATCTCGTCGATCACCGGGCTCTGATTAAGGAATTGATTTGAGGTATCGATCTGCATGCGACATATGCCGCTCTTCCTGTTGTTTTATTTCCTGGTCAGCCCTGCCTGGTGCCAGAATGCTCCCCCTGTAAATACCGAGCGACGTTCCGAATCGTTGATCGGTTACACCGAAGGCCGCAACGATCTGAAGGGCGGGCAATTCGTAAACTGGCGGACCAACCGGGCCTGCGTGGTGCGGTCCGACGGGACGGGGAGGAAAGTTCTCGCTGAGGAGTTGACGCGGACCGAGAACTCGTGGACGCAATTTGCCGGCTGGTCGCCGGATGGCCGGCAGGCGATTGTCCTGAGTCTCTGGGAGAGCCCCGAGAACGCCGCGTGGGAACGGGAGCACCGGACCTTTCGTATGACCTAGGGCTGGCTGGTCGATGCCTGCCTGCTCGAACTTCAATCGGGGACCGTCACCAACCTGACCGCGATCGACCGTGTCAGCATCTACAACACGGGTCTGTTCTTCCTGCCCGATAGCAGCGGCTATGGCTTCACTCCGCTGATCGGCGGCGTCTCGAAACCTTTCGTGATGGACCGGGACGGTCGCAACAAACGCGACGTTTCAGGCTCAGGCGGCGGGTTCGCCTACGGATACTCTGCCTCGCCGGACGGGACTCGGATCAGCTATCACGAGAATTATCAGATCTTTGTCTCGAACGCGGATGGCAGCGAAAAACGGAGGATCGAAACCGGCAATCCATTCAACTTCGTCCCGCAATGGTCCCCCGATGGCGCGTGGCTGATGTTCGTTTCCGGCGAACATTACAACTGTCACCCGCATATCGTCAGGCAGGATGGCGCCGGATTGAAGAAGCTGGCCGATCGCGGCGGCTATCGCGGCGTGGTCGAGCGGCTCAAACATCCCGACTTTCACAGCGAAAGCAGCGACGTCCCGGTTTGGTCTCCGGATAGCCGCCATGTGTTCTACACCGCGAAAGTGGACGACAGCATCGAGCTGATGCGAGTTGATCTCGACAGTAATGTGACGCGGCTGACGACCTCCAGGCCGGGCACGCGTCACTACCACCCGTCCGTTTCATCCGATGGAAAATGGATTCTGTTCGGTTCCGACCGCAGCGGCATCATGCAGCTTTATGTTGCCACGATTGACGGCAAAGAGATGCGACCCATTACTCATGTGCCGGCAGGTCACTCCGCAATGCATGGCCACTGGCAGACCGCTCGAGAGACCCCAATTCCATAGTCCGTCAGGCGGGCCGGACATCGCGGTCACATCCTGGACGCAATCACTCGCGTTTGGACGGCACGTCAACCTGCAAACGTCTTACGTCGTCAACTCGCAATTGATTGATGGGGATGACGGCCAGTTCGTTCGCCGCGTGGCTCTTGTGGGTATAGCCGATGTAGAGCTTGCCTTCGTGCTCGACGGCGTAAGGGTAACTGAAGTCGGCTTTCGGGTCGGAGACTCCCGGCGTGTCCTCGAAGACCGAAGTGCGGATGAGGAAGACCTTGCTGAACACCGATTCGCCCGGTTTACCCACGGCGATGGTCAGAGGGGAACGTGCTCCGCCGGTGTCGGCCGTTGTGGTGCAGACAAGGTAGGGCTGGCCGGTACTTAACGTCCCAGCGTAGGGTTTGCTGGTGGCCATGGGAAGATTCGATGGCGCGGCCGCCGTCCAGCTTCGACCGTGGTCTTCGCTCACCGAGAGCAGCGCAATCGCCTTCTTCCCGTAGCGGGCGATGTTGAGAATGCGTTTGCTTTCCACGATGACCGTGGACTCGCCCCAGAGATTGCTCCCCAGGTTCGGCGCGGCAGGAATCACAACCA